>JAGAKF010000040.1 GCA_017625835.1 Clostridia bacterium | reverse complement strand
GAGGTGTTATATTTTAGCGTCGCAGACCCTTAATGTTTGCAATGCAAACACATCATTCGCGTAGCGAACATCATTCATCATATCCGCACAGCGGATGCATCATTGCAAAGGCATCGCCTTTGCTCTACAAACCCGAATTTGTCAATATAATACTAAGAATTATATTATAAATCAAATCAATATTCAAGTTTCCCTATTTAATTAATTCTTGTATTGTGATAAAATAAGAAAAAACACTTATGAGGAGCGCTTATGATAATTTTAGCTGATGTTTTTCAGGATAATATGGTCTTTCAGCGACACAAGCCGATCAATGTTTTCGGTACAGCGCAGGAAGATCAGATTGTATCCGTTTATATAAACGGCGAAAAGCTTGCAGAGGCAGAAATTAAAAAAGGTGAGTTTTCGGTAGCCGTCCCTGAACAGGAAGCGGCAGAAAACGTAATCGTTGAAGTCAAAAGTTCAACAGGGGACAGTTTCGTTTTCAAAAATGTCGATATAGGTGAAGTCTGGCTTGCAGGCGGACAGAGCAATATGGAATTTCTTATGAAATACGAAGAAATTTATGAATACGAAATGATTTACTGCGAGGACGAACACCTTCGTTTTTACAATGTTCCTCAGTATTCTTTCTTCGGCGAGGAACTTGAAAAATTCAAGGACAAAAACGGTTATAATAAATGGCACAATGCCAACCGTGAAAACCTCTGGTGTTTCTCTGCTACAGGCTATTACCATGCGAAACAGCTCCGTGCAGAACTCGGTGTACCTGTTGCAATCCTGGGCTGTAACTGGGGAGGTACTTCCGCGAGCGCGTGGATGGATATTGAAACGCTGAAAGCTGATTCCGATCTTTCAGTTTACTGCGAAGATTTTGAGAAAACCGAAAATCTTTCGCCCGACTATGCGGACAAAGAATACCGCAACCGTTGGGTTTCAGGCCGTAAGTTTGCGCGTTGGGCAAACGATATGATCCTTTACGGATATGGCGGAACTCCGATCGTTCAGCTTTCCTGCAATGTTATTAATGCCTTCCGTCCGAGGAATATCGGTCTTGGCTGGCAGTCATACAACAGACCCGCAGGTCTTTACGCGACTATGCTCAAAAAGATTATCGGCTACGGTATCAAGGGCGTAATCTGGTATCAGGGTGAGAGTGACGACCACCACGCAGATCTTTATTCTAAACTCTTTTCGAAGATGATTGAACGTTGGAGATGTTATTGGAACGATGAATTTCCGTTCCTTTTTGTTCAGATAGCTCCGTTTGAATCAGGACAGAATTACGTCGAACTTCGTCGTCAGCAGGAAATTGTTGAAAATACTGTCAAGGATGCTTATATGGTCACTATCTCCGATATCGGTATGAAAACGGATATCCACCCGAAGAATAAGCACGATGTCGGCTTCCGTCTTGCACAGAAGGCACTCGGTAAAGTTTACGGTATGGACGTTATCTGCGATGCGCCTTATGCCGAACGTGCTGAACTTCAGGGGAACAATATCGTTCTGCATTTTGCAGCTTGCGAGGAGATATTAATAAGCGGCGGTGCTCTTAATGCAATGAAAATTATCAGCGAGGACGGTCCGATAAAAATGACATCCTGTGTAATTAACGGCAATCAGCTTACGCTTAAAACTGACGTTGCAGGGGAGAAGAAACATTTGCGCGTTGAGTTTGCGTGGACACCGTACCACGAAGTGAACCTCTACAATGAAGGCGGTCTCCCTGCAAAACCGTTTCAGATTGAAATTAAATAAATTAATAAACAAAAAGAAAAACCTGTGTCATAAGACACAGGTTTAATTCTTTTAAACAGTTCCTTTTTCGAGAGCTCTTTCTAACCAGATAGTACCGATATCCATTGCATTGTAGAGACCTTTTTTCTCACTCTTTTTAACAATGCGTTCTCTCGGACGACAGTCAGGATCAGTATTGAGAAGCTGAATAAGCACTCTGTCGGCAACTTCCATATCGTTGAATGTCTTTGTGCTTGTAATCTGAAGCATAATAACATACGGATCGTTCATATTGCCGTAGTAAATTGTGTTACCGCAACGAACGAGGGGCTTGCCGCGATACTCGAGGAACTTGTTGTTCTTTTTAGCCATAGGAATATTTTTCCTTTCTTAATCTTTAAGATAGTTTTTAACCAACGACTGAAGAAGCTCGTCACGGTCGATTCTGCGGATAAGGCTTCTTGCGTTATTGTGTGTGGTGATATAAGTCGGGTCCTCCGAGAGAATGTATCCGACGATCTGACTTACGGGATTATATCCTTTTTCATTCAGGGCGTTATACACAAGGCTCAATGTCTGCTTCATTTCGCGCTCGTGATCTTCTCTTATTGAGAACTGTATGGTTTTATCTGTCATTATAAACACCTCCGAGTGATGATATAAACATTATATACTATCTTTTGCAAGATAACAAGTAGAAAATATTAAGTAAATGTAAAAAATTTAGCTTCTGAGTGTGATTCCGAGCTCCTCAAGAGCCTTGATTGCACGTTTAACTGCTGAGTCTGCTTCTTCATCGTTAAGAGTGTGATCCTTAGCACGAAGCTTAAGGTTGAAAGCAACACTCTTCATACCCTCGGGAATCTGTGAACCCTCGTAGATGTCAAACAATGCAATATCTTCAAGGATTGCGCCGACAGCGTTTTTGATAGCCTTTTCAAGTGTAAGAACTGTAAGAGACTTTTCGCAAACGAAAGCAAGGTCACGTGTTGAAGCGGGGAACTTGGGAAGCGGAGTGTATGTCTTGTTAGCGTTTCTGAATTCAGCAATAACTTCAAGGCTTACACTTGCAACATAAACTCTTGTGTTGAAGCCGTAGTTTTCGTTAACGATCGGATGAATTTCACCGAGGACTGCAAGCTCCTTGTCGCCTGCAACAAGCTTTGCACAACGGCCGGGGTGGAATGTCGGGTTGTCGTTAACGGGAATAACGTCGTAATCTGTAAGGCCAACCTTTGAAAGAAGCTCTTCAACTGTACCCTTGAGAGTATAGAAGTCAGCGTTCTTACCGTACATACCGATAACAGCAGACTGCTTCTCGATGGGAAGCTCTTCAGTGCCGCGGCTGATATATTCTGTTGCGATTTCGTAAAGTGCAGCTTCAAGGTTGCGGTTGTTGTAGTTTCTTGCAAGAACTTCAAGCATTGAGGGGATAGAAGTTGTTCTCATAACGCTTGTTTCTTCGCCGAGCGGATTTGAGATGACAACGAGCTTACGAAGGTCACCATCCTCAGGGATACGGATTTTATCGAGTGTCTTCGGACTTACGAAAGAGTATGTGCAGATTTCAGTAAGACCGCAGGAAAGAAGAGTTGAATCAACAAGCTTTGTAAGCACCTGAGCGGGTGTAAGCTTTGCTTTTGCTTCGCCGCGAAGGGGGCTGTTCGGAATGTTTGCATATCCGTAGAATCTTGCGATTTCTTCTGCGATATCAGCCTTGTGCTCAATATCGTTTCTGAAATACGGAACGTAAACCTTACCGTCTTTAACTTCGAAGTCGATAGCTTCAAGCATCTTCTGCTGCTCATCTGCAGAAACGTCGATGCCGATAAAGCTATTTACCCAATCGGGTTCAAAATCAAGAACTGTCTGCTCTTTTGTAACCTTATTGCAGTCAACAACGCCGTTTACAACGTCACCTGCATCAAGAAGCTGAATAAGCTCAAGAGCTCTCTGAAGGCAAGTAAGGCAGGAATGAGGATTAAGTTCCTTTTCGTATCTTGAAGAAGCTTCTGTTCTCATACCGAGAGCCTTTGCTGTTCTTCTTACGGAAGCACCGTTGAAGCAAGCGGATTCGAAAACGATAGTTGTTGTATCGTCCATAATACCGCTGTATTCGCCACCCATAACGCCTGCAACAGCAACGGGCTTCTTAGCGTCAGCGATAACAAGCATTTCTTCTGAAAGTGCTCTTTCTTCGCCGTCAAGAGTTGTGATTGTTTCGCCTGCCTGTGCGTTTCTTACGATAACTTGGTTACCCTCAAGGTAACGAAGGTCGAAAGCGTGCATCGGCTGACCGTATTCGAGCATAACGTAGTTTGTGATATCAACGATGTTGTTGATTGCGCGGACACCGCTTGCACGGAGTCTTTCTCTCATCCAGAGGGGAGAGGGCTTAACGCGGACATTTTCAACAACTGCGCCAACGTAACGGTAGCACTTTGAAGGCTCGTCAATCTGAACCTTGAGCATTTCGTTAACGTCGCCGTGGCCTTCTTTTACAACAGGCTCGTTGACTTTAAGTTCAGTCTTGAATGTAGCAGCTGCTTCTCTTGCAAGACCGATAACTGAAAGACAGTCGGGACGGTTTGAAGTGATTTCAAACTCTGTAACTGTATCTGTAAGACCGATTGCTTCGCGGATGTCCATACCGACTTCCTTTTTGCAGTCGTCGCCAAGAACAAAAATACCGTCTTCAATAGCGTAGGGGAAATCGTGAACTGTAAGACCGAGCTCAGCAACTGAGCACATCATACCGTGGCTTGCAACGCCGCGGAGCTTGCCTTTTTCGATCTTATGTCCGCCTGCAACGACTGACTTGTGAAGCGCAGCGGGAACATAGTCGCCAACCTTGAGGTTCTGTGCGCTTGTAACGATCTGAATGTTTTCTTCCTTGCCGACATCAAGCTGGCAAACCCAGAGAGTGTCTGCGTCGGGATGATGCTCAATAGCCTCAATGTGACCGACAACAATATTCTTAAGCTCTGCGCCTTCAACTTCAAAGCCCTCAACCTTGGAGCCTGAAAGAGTCATTTCATCGGCGAATTCTTTGTCTGTAGCGTTAAAGTCAACGTAATCCTTGACCCATCTCTTTGATAAAATCATCTTTAAAGCACCTCCTTAAAACTGGCTGAGAAATCTTACGTCGTTTTCGTATAAAAGACGCATATCATCAATGTTGAATCTGAACATAACAAGTCTTTCAAGACCCATACCGAAAGCAAAACCGCTGTAAACTTCAGGGTCGATTCCGCCTGTCTTGAGAACCTTCGGATGAACCATACCGCCGCCGAGGATTTCAATCCAGCCTTCGCCCTTACACATCGGACAGCCCTTGCCGCCGCAACGGAAGCATGAAACGTCGATTTCGCATGAGGGCTCTGTGAACGGGAAGTGGTGAGGACGAAGTCTTATCTTAGTATTCTCACCGTAGAGCTGTTTAGCAAAAGTTTCAAGACAACCCTTAAGGTCACCCATTGTGATACCCTTGTCAACAACAAGACCTTCAATCTGGTGGAAAAGGGGAGAGTGAGTTGCGTCAACTGCGTCTGAACGGAAAACACGGCCCGGAGCAATAATGCGGATGGGCGGCTGTTCCTTTTCCATAACACGGATCTGCATCGGAGAAGTCTGAGTACGAAGAAGCATATTCTCTGTGATGTAGAATGTGTCCTGAGTATCACGTGCGGGATGATCCTTCGGAATGTTAAGTGCTTCGAAGTTGTAGTAATCCCATTCAACTTCGGGGCCTGTTGCAATGTTGAATCCCATACCGAAGAAGATGTCCTTAACCTCGTCAAGAACGATGGAAAGAGGATGCTTGTGACCGATTGTGTTCGGCTTGCCCGGGATTGTAACGTCGATAGTCTCTTTTTCAAGAGCCTTTTCCATTTCAATTTTCTTAACTTTTTCTGTTGCCTCTGTGATAAGAGTCTCGATATAAGCTCTTACTTCGTTAGCAAGCTGACCCATAACAGGTCTCTCTTCGGGAGTAAGCTTACCCATCTGCTTGAGGATAGCAGTAAGCTCGCCCTTTTTGCCGAGGAACTTAACACGTGCAGCGTCAAGTTCAGCACGGTCCTGTGCATTGGCAACCATTTCAATTGCCTGAGCTTTGATGTTTTCAAGCTGCTGTTTCATTGTTTTCACCTTTCTTATATCTTAGTTTTAGAAGTGAGACGAAAAATAAAAAGACTCCGTCCCGTAAAGGGACGAAGCCGTAATTTATATACTCCGCGGTACCACCCTTATTTTTGCCTGAAGCAAACACTCCTGCACCCTTTAACGGTGGTGAACCGTCACGGCCTACAACGACATATGCTTCAGCCGAGCTGCTCCAAAGTGAACTTCTGCAACCTTACGCATAAGCAGTCTTTCAGCTGTTGACCGCTCTCTCTGAATGAATCGGGATGCATACTCTCTTTTTCATCGCATTAACTCTTGATATTCTATCACATACAATTAAACATTGCAAGAGTTTTTTGCTGAAAATTAAGGCTTTTTAATAGAAATATTAAGTCCCAAAGCACAAACAGCAAGTACCAGAAGCATAACGAACGGAGCCGTATATCCGCCGCTGGAGCTAAGCAGACTGTTTGAAAAGTTTGCTATGAATGCTGCAGCGATAAGGTTGAAGTTTGTAAGACTGTAGTTGATAGGAAAGTATTTTTGCCCGTAGAAAGATGCTGTGAAAGCCGATGTCATCGTAGGACATGATCCGTATGAGAGTCCTGTCAGACAAAGGCCGATAATGCAAAGCGGTAATGAATGCATTAAAACGGCAGCGAGTGTGATTCCTGCAGCAACGATTGTGAGCAAATTAGCCGCAATCATTGTTATTCTGCGGCCTAGAGCATCATAAACAGCGCCCGTAAGTATTCTGCCGATACCGTTGAATACGGAAAGTACGCCGACAAGAATTGTAGCAAGAGCCGCTGAAGCTTCTACTGAAATGACAAGATCCCTTGCAAAGCTGATTACTGAGTTGCCGACAGCTGTGATAAATGCCATGAAAACAAATGCTCTCCAGAATGTAAAGCTCCTGAGCATCTCAACTGTTGAAAAATCACGGGATTCAAAAGATTCTTTGGTGATATTCTTTCTTATTTTAGGAGCAGGAAAGGTGATATCCTTTGAAGGAAGACGGAGAATCATGCCTGAAATTACGATAACTGCGCCTATGACAGCTCCGAGAATGATATATGTTTTACTCCAACCGAAAGCACTGTTATCAAAAAGTATGCTGATAATATTTCCGAGCAGGAGTGTACTGATGCCGAACCCCATCATAAGGCAACCTGAGCAGAGCCCTTTTTTATCCGGAAACCACGAACATACGGTTGAGACAACGACGTTGTATGAAATTCCTATTCCGGTACCGGCAAGGATTGCATATGTAAGATAAAGCAGATATGGCAGATCTCCGTCCAGAAGACCGGTTGAAACAAAACCGACTCCGACAAGAAGACCTGAAATCAGCAGAGTGATTCTGGGACCGATTTTCTTGCAGATAAGGCTGCCGAAGAAAGCACCCAGGCAAAAGAAACACATAGCCAGTGTGAAATTGAAAGCGAGCACGGAATCGCTCCATCCGAAGGATTCCTTAAAAGGTATTTTAAGGATCGACCATGCATAAAGAATTCCTGAAAAAAGCATTGTAAAAACGCCTGTTGCAAGGTAGAACCAACGTTTATTAAGACTGTTTGTCACAATATTCCTCCTTTGAGATATGATGCAGTATAACATAAAATAATCTCTGTGTAAATATTCTGTTTCAGATAATTACAGAATACAGATACGGGGGCGTTAATGTAAGATGCAAAGCAAAACGGCAGGGGATTTAACCTCTGCCGTTAATCGTTATTTAAGTTTTTTTACCAACTCGTCCGTATCTTCAAGGCGGATTCGCTTGGATGCAATATATGTTCTTCCTTGGTTCTGTTTGTCTCGGGTTGAATAAACAATATCCGTATTGTCGAAAATGCCGTAAGTTGAAGTAACTATTGTTCCGTCGTCAAGAACAACGTTTCCGCAATAACCCGTATCAGCGTTTGCAGAATATTCAGGTTTTGTTTGGTCTTTAAGATATGTATGAGCAAGCTTGATTCTGTACTGACCTTCTCTGTGGTTTTTAAGGTCATCAAATGTGCCTACCCAGGCAACCCAACCTTCACTGCTCCATTTTCTTGTAGCTGTCTTTACTGCTCTCGGTCCTCTTTCAATTGAACGGAATGTAATGAACAGTCTGCCGTCGTGGCTGTAGTCAGCCTTATGACGCTCACCATTCAGCGCGGCAGGAACCTCAACGGGACGGCTCCAGGTTTTGCCTTCATCTTTTGAGAATGAGATCAGAGAATTGATCTTCTTTGTGTTGCTTCGTGAAATAAGGCAAAGCTCATCGCCCTTGCCACAGTCTGAACGGATAACCTCAACTTCGCACATATTTGAGCTTGCTTCATAATCGCGATGCTCGGCAAAATACTTTTCGGGTTTGCTCCAGTGCGGATTTCCGTTTTCGTCAAATGAAAGAATAGTCTTGAAGTTATTGAAGTTAGGATTGTGGAAAAACCCCATCCACTTGTCAACAAATTCTCCGTTTTCCTTAAGCTGAGTAAGGCTTGCAAGAGCAACAATCGGGATGACGGGGAAGTCGCTCTTCTTATCAAAAACGAGGTCAAATTCAGTCCATGTTTCGCCCTCGTCGGAAGAAAGAGAATAGTTGAAACCGCCGCAGGTCGGCTCGTTCGGCCACTTGGGATTTCCCGAAACCATAACGATTTTATCGGCAGTCTTACCGTCTGTAAACTGAAGACGGTAAACAGTAGGCGTCTCACGTGAAGTTTCCCAGCTTTTGGGGCTGTTTTTCAGTGTTTCGGTCCAGGAACGACCGCCGTCGGTGCTGATTTTTGTCATAACGGCGCCCTTACCGTGTCCGGCGGGATACATACAAAGAATGTTACCGTTTTTAAGAAGTACTGCATCAGGATGAGCCTGATACGGCTTTGAATTGTCGACTGTAACAAGGTCATAGAGATAGTCGTATTTCGGATCAAGTCCCTCGGGCTTTACGCTGAGGTCAAGCTGAGGGATTGTATAATCAGAGCCCTCGGTCGGTTTGATTTTTCTGAATGCAGGGTCGAAAATATTTTTCATAGCAATCATCCTTTGTGAAATTTGTTATAGACATATCTTATCACAAAAAAATAATCTTGTCACCATTTTAGCGGAATAATATGAATAAATATGAATAAAAAATATTAAGTAAGAAAAAATAGTGAAAATAATTTTAAGAAAACACTTGACAAAGTGAAAATCATAGTATATAATAGCAAGGCACTCAAACGAGTGCGCAATCAAATATCGCGGAGTGGAGCAGTTCGGTAGCTCGTCGGGCTCATAACCCGAAGGTCGTTGGTTCAAATCCGGCCTCCGCAACCATATTGAGTATTCATAAGGGATTTGACCTGTGAATACTCAATTTTTTTGCTTAAAATAGAGTTTAATATATATTTTTGTAGTTTTTATGTATCGTCGCATTCCTTTCGGAGTGCGACTTTTTTGTTATGCTGACTTTTCTGTGGGTTTTGCAATATAACCTATTGCCACACCCTGACGGGTATTTGCTGTGAAGCAAGGCTCATCATTCTCAGGTATTTCAAGATAGCCTACAAAGTTGTAGTGAATAACTACTCTCTGTGTCTTGTTTTTGCCCTTTCCCTCTGCTTCATAAACATCAATGTGGTCGATAAGCTCGTGAATGAGCGGTGCTGTGATTGTTTCCATATCCAAGAACTTTCTTACTGCGCCGATAAACATATCCTTGCTGTGCTGAACTGTCTGCATATTTGCTACCTTTTCTCTAAGGTTAAATATCTTAATTTTTAGTTCTGCTCTCTCAACCTCATATTTGTGGGACATGTGGGTAAACCATTCATCTGTAACCTTGCCTGTTGCGTTGTCCTCGTACAGTTTCTCATAAAGAGAAGCAACTGACTGTTGACGGACTATTGCTTTCTGCAACTGCTCCTCAAGATGCTTTTTCTCGTCATAGAAATCCTTGTTTGTTTTCTTTTCAAGGATATCAACTAGAAGTTCCTCATCCTTTTGTAGCATTATCGCAAGGCGTTTAAGCTCAAAGATGACT
>JAGAKF010000039.1 GCA_017625835.1 Clostridia bacterium | reverse complement strand
CTGACAGATACGAAGTCGTTGATAGTCCACCCGATTACGGAAAGGATTACAACGACTTTTTGTGTTTGAAATTAGGAATTTACAAATCTAAAGAAAGGAGTTTTGAGCGATGAATATACGAATTTATCAGGTCAATATGAGCCGTGATGTAAACAACGTGGGCTTCGCAAGTTATGAAAATCTTGAGAAGTGGCAAGGCACTTCCGCTATAGACAGTTCCATCTACGATAAGGTTTTCAGCGGCGAAGTCAAGTGTAAAACCCTTGAGGATGTGTATGTCAAGTTCAATCAGCACCACCCAAGAGGATACAAGGCTCGTTCACTTTCCAAGTCCGATATAGTTGAGATCATCGGCAAGGACGGTACAAGTGAGTTCCATTATTGCGACTCTTTCGGCTTCAAAAAGGTAGACTTTGAGCCTGAAAAAGCCAAACTCAGCGAGAGATATTTGGATTTATCGAAGGGCGAAAAGATAAAAGTTCTGTTCGTTCCGGTTGGTAAATATCCGCAGGAAATGGAAATCCCGAACACCTACGAAGCGATGACCGAGCTTGTCGGCGGTGGCACAGAGGAATATATGCCGTTTGAAAATGACAACGCAGCACTCGTTTGTTATCGGCACGGTAAGACGAATGAGTTGCCTATGAACCGAGCCGTCTATGTTGAACCGAAGCTGACCGAAATGGATTATTACGATCTCAAGCGTGAGTTCAGCAAGGCAGAAGATAACGGTAAACACCTTGTCGGTCATATTGTTTTCACGGTAGACACCTTTAACGAACCGTTATCTGAGTTTGAAAGAACCTATGCAATCAGCTCTGACAACAAGGCTTTTCAGTCAGGTATGGGCGGCTATTCTATCTACGGTCGTTCTCTTGACGGCGCTGATCCTTGCCTGAGAATGGACGGACTGATGGCGGCTGAGCGTGGCGGAAAAGACGGTTGGAAGATTGAAAAGTGCTATTTAGTCGAGGACTCAAAGCAAATCTCCGACATTATTCACGGAGATTTTTTCATTGCAAATGCCAATGTGGAAGCCGAGAAATACGAGAGCTTATCCCACGAACAGATCGTAAAATTCCGCAACTTATTCAAATATCCTGAGAGGTTTACCGAAACCGAACACGGATATACCGCAGAAAAATACACGCCCCAAAGGGCGGGTAAAGAACGCTAATCTCAAGAAAATCGGGGCAACCCGAAAAGACTGCATTATCTTAGCGAGCAGACTGTTTATGGACAGGTTTGCCCAAAACAGTAAAACTCGTTAGGGGTTGCCCCTAATACCCCAAATCAGAAAGGAGTCTACAATGACTGAATTTATCTGTTTGCTTGTCGGTTTACTGCTCGGCAGTTGCATCGGCATCACCATAATGTGTTGCCTGCAAATCAATCGACTCTACAAAACTAATTCTTCCACAAAGGAGGTTGAAGCAAATGAAAAGAAATATTGAAAAGCATATTTTGATGAACAAAGCCGAAGCACAAGATTTGCAGAAGAAAGCAAAGAAGGCTTGTTTGTCCGAAGCAGGTCTTATTCGTTTGCTTATTAAAGGCTACGAGCCGAAGGAACGACCTGACGAGCGTTTCTATGATGTGATGCGACAGTTATCTTCCATCGGCAACAATATCAATCAGCTTGCTGCACAAGCGAACACACTCGGCTTTGTCGATGCTCCCAAACTCAAAAAGGAAGCGGAGCGTTGGCACAAGTTTCAGGCAGACGTGGAGCGACAGTTCCTTCGCCCTGACAAGTGTGATATGAAATGGCAGTAAGTAAGATATGGAAAGTTACAGTCCGTCTTGCACAAGTTATCGACTATGCACTCAATCCTGAAAAGACGGCGGCAGATAATTACACCCCCGAACAGTATCAGGCGTTGGCTGATGTTCTTCAGTATGCAAAGGACGAGGAAAAGACGGAGCGTGAGTTCTTCGTTGACGGTATCAACTGCAATCCTTCTACTGCCCGTGACCAATTCGTAACGGTTAAGGAGCAGTTCGGAAAACCTGACGGCATACAAGCCTATCACGGGTATCTCAGTTTTAAGGAACAGAATATCTCCCCTGAACTTGCTCAGAAGATCGGAATGGAATTTGCACAAACGGTATGGGGTAAAAGATTTCAGGTCGTGGTTACAACCCATCTGAACACGAAGCACCTGCATTGCCACTTCGTTGTGAACTCGGTATCCTTTGTGGACGGCAAGCGGTTAGCCAATGAAGAAAAGGCGTGGTTTAAGTTCAGGCATATTGCAGACGAGCTTTGCAAGAAGTATGAGCTTCATTATATCCCTAACCCCGTCAGAGGTAATTCCAATTCCTATTACTATCAGTTGCGTAAGGCGGGTATGCCCGACCGATACGACAGAACACGCTCGGCTATTGATGATGCTATCAGTAAAAGCCGAACTATGAAAGAGTTTGAGTATGTACTTGACCAAATGGGATACAAGTATCAGCTCAGCGAGAGTTTGAAGTATTGGACGGTCGTGCCGAAAGGT
>JAGAKF010000038.1 GCA_017625835.1 Clostridia bacterium | reverse complement strand
GAAAGGGTGACCTTCGCCGTGCACGCGCAGGCGCAGCAAACATCGTTCCTAACTCAACAGGTGCTGCTAAGGCTATCGGTCTTGTTATCCCTGAGCTCAACGGTAAGCTCATCGGTTCTGCACAGCGTGTTCCCACACCGACAGGTTCAACAACGATCCTTGTTGCTGTTGTTAAGGGTAAGGACATCACAGTTGACGGCATCAACGCTGCTATGAAGGCTGCTGCTAACGATTCATTCGGCTACAACGATGAGCCGATCGTTTCTTCAGACGTTATCGGTATGCGTTACGGTTCACTCTTCGATGCAACACAGACAATGGTTGCTAAGATCGACGACGACACATATCAGGTTCAGGTTGTTTCATGGTATGACAACGAGAACTCATACACAAGCCAGATGGTTCGTACAATCAAGTACTTCGCAGAGCTTGCATAAGTTAATCTTAACATTCAAGGACGGGTTTTTACCCGTCCTTTTTTCTTTTATATGATATAAAGATTGACTTTATCCGTCGAAAATTGTAGAATATAATAAATATGGCGAGGTGATATTTATGAATACTAAACTCACTGTCAGAGTTTTAGCTGCAATTATGGGTATAATTATGATTATGTCCGCTTTTACAGCTTGTTCAGATAAGAAGGATCCGTCCGATATCGTTACCGATGATGTCGGAAACTATACACCTGAATGGGTAGTCGAACCAACCATTTCGGCTCAGCTTATTCAGCCGCTTGTCTGTCCTTATTATAACGAAAATACAAATCATTATGACATCAGCTATGCTGACTGTTATAAAATAATGATCGACGGCAAAATCGGTCTGATCGGCTCTGATGGTAAAATGCTTGTTGAAGCAAAGTATGACGATATTTTTGCAATCCGTGACGGTGACGACTATCTTGCTGTTATTGAAGACGAAGATTCTGTCAAGCAGACATATATTCACAGCGATACTTTTAAAACGGTTTCTGCTTACAAAAAGTATAATACCAAGAAGTATGAGTACTATTGGAACAATGATAACCCGCTGTTTGTTTGCACAGAAAGCGGCAAGGTTACAGAGGAAACCTTTGCTCCGCTGTTGCCCGAGGCAGTAAAGGGCGTTAAAAACCGTGGCGGTGTATATGAACCGACAGGAAAATACGGTCTCTATGTAAACCTTGTTAACCTTACGGGTATGATTTACACGGGAGCGGGTTATTATTCTGACGGTCTTATTGCATTCGAGTCTAATGACAAGTGGGGTTATCTTGATTCAAACGGCCGTACAGTCATTCCTTTTGAGTACGATGCTGTCTGGGGTTACAGCGCATTGGGCGGTAAGGACACTCCCTACGAAAGTTTTGGCGGATGCGTAACTGTTACAAAGGACAAAAAGTTCGGTGTAATCAGTTCCGACGGAGAAATTCTTGTTCCGATGATGTTTGATAGCGCAACTCCTGTTGTTGAAGGTAAAGCATTTGTTAAAACTCAGGGTAAATGGGGCGTTATCAAGGTGTTTGAAACAGACGGTACAGCTTCTGATATCACTGAGCCGTCATCAAGCACAACAACGACCACCACGACAACTACCACAACAGAAAAAAGTACATCAGAAACTACAACTGAATCAACAACACGATCCACTAGTGAATCCACAAAGGAATCTACGACAGAGTCTACCACCAAGACAACAACCGAAACTTCGACTGAGACAACAACTGAAAAAATCGTTTATACAAAGGGTAACTACAAAATAACTGCTGAAAGCCTGAGACTCAGAGAATCATCGAGCATTGATAGCAAAGAAATCTATTATCTCCACAGCGGTGATGTTGTTTACGTAAGTGAAGTTAACGGCGGTTGGGGCAAGACAACGATCAACGGAGTTGAAGGTTGGTTTAGTCTTAAATATGCTGAAAAGTATTAAAAGAGGAAGATATGCAACAAAGACTTGATAAATTAATCTCCTCGCAGGGAAGCTACACAAGAAAACAGGCTCAGCAGCTTATAAAAGACGGATTGGTCAAGGTTGACGGGATAATTGTTCGCGACAGAGGATTCCATATTGATCCTGAAGTGAACGCTGTAACAGTTGACGGAAAAGAATTCACTGTTGAAAAATTTGTCTATCTTATGCTTAATAAGCCAAAAGGTGTTGTCAGCGCAACTAATGACAGAAGCCAGAAAACAGTTGTTGACCTTGTTCCCGATGAACTGAAGAAAAGAAATCTTTTCCCCGCGGGAAGGCTGGATATGACAACGACAGGCTTTGTTCTTATAACGGACGACGGAGATTTTGCACACAGAATACTTTCTCCTAAGAACCATATTGAAAAAACGTATGAAGCACGGCTTGCGGAAAGCGTGACTGAAGAACAGCTTGATATGGTCGCACAGGGAATTGTGCTCAAAGACGGAACAGAGTGTCTGCCTGCAAAGCTCAGAGTTGTTGAAGACGGAGCTAATCCGCTTGTAGAAATCAAAATCTGTGAGGGAAAGTACCATCAGATCAAAAGAATGTTTGCGGCTGCAGGAAACGGTGTTGTAGAGCTGAAAAGAACCAAAATGGGAAATCTTGATCTTGATGAAACTCTTGCGGAAGGTGAGTGCAGAAGGCTTACCGAAAAAGAAGTGATGCAAATTGCTGAAAAATAAGTTTCAGATGTTTTATTAAATGCCTGTTTTTATGAATGTTTTTTAGCATATCGCATATTATAAAACAAGCAAAATCTGCTTGAAGCAGAAATGTCTTGACTTTTTGCTTGTTATACATTATAATGTTGACATTGCTGTGCATTGGTAGAAATTTGTGATTTTACCATAATACAGGCATTGAAAGGATGAAAATTATGGCACAGGAAATCTTGTTAACTGCCGAAGCTTATAAGAGAAAATTTGATGAGCTTGAGCAGCTTAAAACAACCGGCAGAGACGAAATTGCCGAAAGAATTAAGGAAGCAAGATCCTTTGGCGACTTATCTGAAAACAGTGAATACGACGAAGCTCTTAATGACCAGGCAAAGATGGAGGCAAAGATTAGCCAGCTTGAAAGTGAACTCAAGAAGGCTAAGATCCTTGATGAGAGTACAATTACAACAGATGCAATTCATGTTGGTTCAAAGGTTAAAATCCGTGATATTGATTTTGACGAAATTGAAGAGTACAAGATTCTTGGTGAGTCTCAGGCTAATCCGGACGAGGGAATTATTTCCGATCAGTCAGCTGTAGGCAAGGCTTTGCTCGAAAAGAAAGTGGGAGACATCGTAAAGGTGACATTACCTAACGGCAATATCATTTCTTTCGAAGTTCTCGAAATTTCTAAATAATACATCCGGGCGGAGACATTGTCTTACGCCCGTTTTGTACTTTTTAAAAACTTGAACCCACAAGGTTTTTTATTGATAGGAGAATCAAAAATGGCAGAAATTATAAACGAAACAGTTAATGAAAAGATTGAAGACACCAACGAATTAAGACAGATCCGTGTTGAAAAGCTTGAGGCTCTTCAGGCAGCAGGCAAGGATCCTTTTGAAATAACTCTTGCTGAGCAGAACGCACTCAACGCTGAGGTTACTGCTCGTTTTGAGCAACTCGAAAGCGAAGTTGCTCTTCTTCCCGATGAAGAAAAGCCTGAACAGGTGAAGGTTGAAAACGTATGCATCTGCGGAAGAATCATGACATGGAGAGATATGGGTAAAGCAAACTTTATCGATGTTACTGACCGTTCAGGAAGAATGCAGGTTTATGTTCGTATGAACGACATCGGTGAGGAAGCTTTTGCTGAGTTCAAAAAGTGGGATATCGGCGATATCGTTGAAGTAAAGGGATTTGTTTTCCGTACCCGCAGAGGTCAGATTTCAGTTCACGCTGAATCAATCAGACTTCTTACAAAGTCTCTTCTTCCTCTTCCCGAGAAGTTCCACGGTCTTACAAATACTGATACAAGATACCGTCAGCGTTATCTTGACCTTATCGTTAATCCAGAAGTTAAGGATACGTTCTTCAAGCGTTCTGCAATTCTTCGTGCTATCCGTAAATATCTTGACGGAGAGAATTTCATTGAAGTTGAAACTCCGATTCTTGTAAGTAATGCAGGCGGTGCAGCTGCAAGACCGTTTATGACTCACCACAATGCACTCAATGAAGATTTTAAGCTCCGTATTTCACTCGAACTTTACCTCAAGCGTCTTATCGTAGGCGGTATGGAAAGAGTTTACGAAATCGGCAGAGTTTTCCGTAACGAAGGTTGCGATACAAGACACAACCCTGAGTTCACTCTTATGGAGCTCTATCAGGCATATACAGATTACAACGGAATGATGGATCTTACTGAGAACCTTTACCGTTTCGTTGCTCAGGAAGTTCTCGGCACAACAAAGGTTACTTATAACGGTGTTGAGATGGATCTCGGCAAGCCGTTCGAGCGTATTTCCATGATCGATGCCGTTAAAAAGTATGCAGGTGTTGACTGGAACGAAGTTGCAACTCTTGAGGATGCACGTGCTCTTGCGGACAAGCACCACATTGAGTATGAAAAGCGTCACGGCAAGGGTGACATTCTTGCGCTCTTCTTCGAAGAATACGCAGAAGAACATCTTATTCAGCCGACATTTGTTATTGACCACCCGATCGAGATTTCTCCGCTTACAAAGAAAAAGCCGGGCAATCCTGACTATGTTGAGCGTTTCGAGTTCTTTATGAACGGTTGGGAAATGGCAAATGCTTACTCAGAGCTTAACGATCCGATCGACCAGAGAGAGCGTTTTAAGGCTCAGGAAGCTCTTCTTGCACAGGGTGACGATGAAGCTAATACAACTGACGAAGATTTCCTTACAGCTCTTGAATACGGTATGCCTCCGACAGGCGGTATCGGCTTCGGTATCGACAGAATGTGTATGCTTCTTACCGATTCTTCAGCTATCAGAGACGTTCTTCTCTTCCCCACAATGAAACCTCTCGACTAAAAAACCCAGTAAAATCAAGGGTTTTCGGCATCTCAAATCCGAGTTGACAACAAATTGACAACAATCTTTCATATTATTTTGAAGGATTGTAACGCAGTATGAATAGTTGACAGG
>JAGAKF010000037.1 GCA_017625835.1 Clostridia bacterium | reverse complement strand
CAAACCTTGTAAGCTCGCAAGCGGTGAGCCGTGCGAGCATCCCGATATGATGTACTCTTGTATGTCTGCATATTGCATCTGGGTCAAAAAGCTTGCCGAGGATTGCAATATGAATTACGATTACAAAGATAAGATACTGCCGTTCTTCGGTATGTATGTTTTTGATTAAGATATTACCGCATACTATGCGTTAATATACATATGTGTACGGATCGAAAAGTTGTAAACTGAATAGATCAAGGAAATTCGGTACGAATCCGAAACAACCCCCATTTCCGTGTTTGTAGCGACAAAGTCGCAAGCATAAGTCGGGAACCTGTCCGTACATAAAATTTGAACACATCCTTGGGAGAGGAGCGTGTGTTCGGAGGCCGCCGTGCTATTTCGGCGGTACTTTTCCGGCACGCTCTTTTTTGCTTTTGCCGGGCAAATCGAAAGGAGGACAACATCCTACACTCTCTCAAATTCCCCCTAAAAAACAAAACACACCAAAGGAGAAAGAAAAATGAAAAGGTTTTTAAGTTTCGTTCTTGCACTCATACTTGTTATGTCAATGGTTGCAGGAATGGTGTCGTGTGATACAACCGATGATCCCTCGGATACCACACAAACAGGAATTACAGAACTTGAAGAAGCTAAAACAAATGCCAAGTCCGCGCTTGATTCTTATGTAAATGCGGAATATTACAGAGATTCAGAAAAAACACTTCTTGAAACAACGATTGCAAACGGAAAAACCGCAATTGACTCCGCAACTACAACAGCTGATGTTACGGCAGCATTGAATAGTGCCAAAGCGTTAATCGATGCTATTAAGACAGATGCCGTTCTGACTTCGGAAGAACTCGTAGCGGCAAAAAATACCGCCAAAACCGTTTTGGATGGATATGTGAGTGCAGATAGTTACCGTGAAGCACAAAAGGCAGAATTGGCTACCGCCATTGCAAATGGTAAGACCGCAATTGATGAAAGTGCGGATATTACCGCAGTAAGCACCGCATTGAACAATGCGAAAGCGGCAATTGATGCAATAAAGACGGATGCTGACTTTACTGCCGAAGAACTTCTTGTTGCCAAAAATACCGCAAAGGCAGAACTTGATGTTTATGTAAATTCAAGCGACTATCGTACAGAGGAACAAGCGTTTATCGCTTCCGCAATTGCCGATGGCAAGAATGCTATCGACTCGGCTACCGACATTTCCGCAGTAAATGCCGCACTTGCAAATGCGAAAGCGGCAATTGATGAGATCAAGACGGATGCCGAACTTACTGCCGAAGAATTGGCAACCGCTAAAACGAACGCCAAATCAGAGCTTGAGTCTTATGTTAACGCAGGCGATTATCGCGCAGATCAGCAAGCACTTCTTGCATCTGCTATTGCGAACGGAAAAGTTGCCATTGACGGTGCTGCCGATATTTCCGCAGTAAGCACTGCGCTTGCTAATGCGAAAGCGGCAATTGATGAGATCAAGACGGATGCAGAGCTTACTGCCGAGGAACTTGCAGTAGCAAAAATTGAAGCCAAGTCTGCTCTTGATACATATGTGAATTTGGATGACTACCGTACCGAACAGCAAAGTGCTATAGCAACGGCAATCGTAAACGGTAAGATCGCCATTGATGCGGCTACCACAAAAGCAGGCGTAACCTCTGCGCTTGACAGTGCAAAGCTCGCGATTGATGCGATTAAAACCGACAGTGAAATGACCGCCGATGAGCTTGCAAATTCAAAGCAAACGGCAAAGAACGCCTTGTCTGCTTACGTAAATGCAGAGAATTACCGCGAAGCACAGAAAACGGAGCTTTCTTCTGCAATCACGAACGGCAACAATGCCATTGATGCTGCGGCAGATATCACCGCGGTAAATT
>JAGAKF010000036.1 GCA_017625835.1 Clostridia bacterium | reverse complement strand
CAAAATGTGCGGACTTATTCCAAATTAAGATTTTCGATTGGAGGAAATTAAAATGGCATTTACAGCTAAAGACGTTCAGGCTCTTCGTGAGAAGACAGGCGTTGGTATGATGGATTGTAAGAAGGCTCTTGTTGAAACAGACGGTGATATCGACAAGGCTATTGATATTCTCAGAGAAAAGGGACTTGCTTCTGCAGCTAAGAAGGCAAGCCGTGTTGCTGCTGAAGGTGTTGTTGCAGCATACAGCGATGCTAATGCAGGTGCTCTCGTTGAGATTAACTGTGAAACAGACTTCGTTGCTAAGGGTGCTCCTTTCGTAGAGCTTGCTGCAAAGGTTGTTAAGACTGTTGTTGCTGCAAAGCCTGCTGATGTTGAAGCTCTTCTTGCTACAAAGGCAGTTGATTCAGACAAGACAGTTGAAGAAGAAGTTCAGGAAGTATTCCTTGCTCTTCGTGAGAACATGAAAGTTCGTAGATTTGCTCTTGTTGAAGGCCACACTGTATCATACATCCACGCAGGCGGTTCAGTTGGTGTTCTTGCTGCATTTGATGTTGACGATGCAACAGCAGCTAACGACGAGTTCGTTGCAATGGGTAAGAACGTAGCAATGCAGATCGCTGCTATGAACCCTGAGTACCTTGGCAAGGCTGACATCTCAGACGAAGAACTTGCTAAGATGAAGTCAATCACAATTGACAGCGCTCTCAATAAGCCCGAGTCACTTCCCGTACCTATCCTTAACAGCCTCATTGATGAAGCTATCAATGACAAGAAGTGGAGCGATGAGGACGCAGAAATCTACAAGGGTCTTGATCAGAAGCAGAGAAAGAATTTCCCGAACTTCATTTCAAAGGAAGCTATGGCTACTCTTGCAGAAATCGCAGTTTCACATAAGGCTGAAATTGCTGAAAACAAGATCTTCGTTGGTCTTGTTCAGGGTCGTCTTTCTAAGCAGATCAAGGAAGTTTGTCTCCTTGAGCAGGCTTTTGTTCGTTCCGACCTCTTCGAAGGTGACGTTAACGGTTATATCAACTCAGTTGCTAAGGCTATCGGCGCAGACATCAAGCTCAAGAGCTTTGTTCGTTTTGCTAAGGGCGAAGGCATTGAGAAGAAGGTTGACAACTTCGCAGCAGAAATCGCAAGCATGATGTAATTACCGAAAGGTATAATTTAAGAGCTGATCCGTAAGGGTCAGCTCTTTTTTTGCGTTTATATGTTAATTTCCGGATTATTGGTTCGGCAGAGAATATAGTCAATGCTGACATTATAAAAATCAGCAAGCAAAACAAGTGTTTCAATCGGGGGAGTACGTTCTCCGCTTTCAAACTTTGAAATTAGTGACTGTTCAATCCCTGTCTGCATCTGCAATGAAATTTGTGTAATTCCTTTGGCTTTCCTTAATTCTTTAAGCCTTGTAGTCATACAATCACCCCTATGACATTGTGTCATATTTTACCATTGACAATTATGACAAGTTGTCATATAATATAGCTGTTGATATTTATTTTTGCTCAAAAATTAAATAATTTTGCTGTTGAGGTTTCAAAAATTGTATCAAAGATATATAATTTGATTGCTGAATTAAAAAAATCAGTTTATAACCAAGCCGTTTTTATTTACATTTAGGGCGTTATGTGATAAAATCGGATTAAACAGAAAGAAAGGTGATTTGGATGAAAAACTTCAAGAAACTTGTTACAGCACTTTTAGTTATGTCTTTATTGTTCACATTGGCTGTGTTTCCTATGGCAGCAGAAGATGACTCTTTAATTGATTCTGTCACATCTTCTGATGAACAGGATTTAAAGGGAGATATAAATGATGACAGAGCTGTCAATTCTTCGGATGCATTGTTGGTTCTGAAACATGCAGTTAAGAGTATGGAGCTTACGGGCAAAGCTTTGGAGAAGGCGGATGTCAACAAAGACAATTCTATTAACGCGTCTGATGCGCTCATTATTCTGAGAATAGCAGTTGGTATAGAAGACGAAGATCCGAAGCCGTCAGGTAAAGAGGACATTGTTGCACTTTACAATACCAGTATAATCAATTCATATGAGCAGGATAAAATTGTTCTAGAAGGTTTTACTGAGTTTGATGCAAAGCTTAATAAACTCCTCATAGACGGAAAAGAAGATAAAGAAATGACTGAGATGTTTGAAGAGATTCTCAATTCAATGGAATATGAGGATGTAAAGCTGACTTTCATCAACGGTGAAACTGAGGATGGCATAAGAGCAGAGGATGGGCTTTCTACTCTCGAAGTATCAGCGGATGACGTTGAAACGGCAACTGTTGTTCCGCACGGGGACGGTTATAAGCTTACTTTGAAGCTTTATCCTATGAGCGAAACGTTGACAGGTGATGACCTTGCCGCAAGTGGTTACGAATCGTACAAAATGGAAACTTCGAAAATTGAAATAATTGCTGTTACTGATGGTCAGGGCAGGCTTATGCTTCTTGATTATTATACATACGCAAACGTTAAAGCTACAGCAGTCGAGGAAGGCGTCAAAATGTCTATGGATTTTGATATTGAACAGAGAGATGTTATGAGTTTCACATACTAAGATTAAGCAAAAAGAAAAACCGTGAGGATTTCCTCACGGTTTTTTGATATCCTTAAGCATAAGTTTAATCGAATATTATGTTTTACTTTTTTCGCGGATACGGTTCAACAACATCGGTCAATTCTGCAAGGTAATCCATACTTGTTCCCAATGCCATTGCAATTTTTTTACATTGCTCAAAAGTATAATACCTCTTGCCGTTTTCAATTTTAGAATAATCACTTTGATCTATGCCGGTCAGCAACTGCATTTTTACCTGAGTATACCCCTTTTCTTTGCGAAGTTGTTTTAATCTCGAGTCAACCATAAAATCACCTCAATAATATTATGTCAAATTGACCTATTGACATTAGGGTGAAATTGACCTATAATTAACTTGTCAGCATACATTTTTGTCGTTTTTTCTGCATTTTTGCATCAAATATTTAATTTTAACAATCAAAGAGGTACAATCAACCGATACAATTCAGAAATTTAGTTAATAATCAAACCGTTTTTATTTACATTAAGGGCGTTATGTGATAAAATCGGATTGAACAGAAAGAAAGGTGAGTTAAATGATGTTTATGAAAAAATCTTGTGCGATACTTTTGTCTTTGCTTGTGCTCATAAGCGTTGTCGGCTTTTCTGTTACAGCGGAAGAAACCGGCTATAACGGTGGAGAATATACATATTCTTTATCAGAAAATAAGGCGACTATCACCGATTACAGTTACCATTATGAGGATCCTGATCTTACAGACAGCATTGTAATCCCGGAAAAGTTGGACGGATATACCGTTGTTGCTATTGCTGACAATGCGTTCGAAGAACTTGATTATTTCAAATCAATAAAGCTGGCAGATACTATTGAAACAATTGGCAATAATGCGTTCAGAGATTGTACTGAGCTTGAAGAAGTAGTTTTGTCAAAGAATCTTAAAAGCATTGGCGAGTATGCCTTTGCAAGTTGCGAAGAGCTTAAAAGCATAGATATTCCTGCTTCAGTAGAAAGTATCGGGGACTATGCGTTCTGGTTTTGTATCAATCTTTCATCAATAAATGTTGATGAAAATAATGCTGCGTTTACTTCGAAAAACGGAGTTTTATTTAACAAGAACAAAACAATGCTTTTGAGATACCCTGCAAAATACGGTACAGAAAAGTATGAAATTCCGGCAGGTGTTACTGAAATCTGTGCGGATGCTTTTTCCGCGAACATAATCGTCAAGGAAATCGTTGTTCCCGACAGTGTACAGAAAATCGGAATAAGTGCTTTTAATAACTGTCGTGCACTTGAAAAAATAAATATTCCTGCAGGCATTAAAGAAATTCCATCAAATGTGTTTTATTACTGTACTGCGCTTGATAATGTGGTTGTCCCTGACAGCGTAACAAAGATTGATGACAGATGTTTTGCAGGTTGCCACAGTCTTAAAAACATTGTGATGAGTAAGAACATTGAAAGTCTCGGAACAAGTGCTTTTTATGAGTGTGTATCACTGGAAAAAATCGAGTTTGGCGACAAACTGACCGTTATTGGTGAAGTTGCTTTTGACCATTGCGTTGTACTTGAAACTTTTGATATTCCTGCAAGCGTTGAAACAATCGGTGCACAGGCATTTGGATATTGCAAAGCATTGAAATCAATAACTGTGCCGTCAGGCGTGAAGTCTATCGGCGGTAATGTTTTCTATCATTGCGTTGCCCTTGAAACGATGGGCTTTGAAGAAGGTGTGACCGAAATCCCTGAAGGCGCTATGATCAATTGTATTTCTTTGAAAAGTGTTACATTGCCGACAACACTTAAAAAGATTGGTGTGAGAGCTTTTTTGGAAGTTTCGCAGCTTACGGATGTTTATTATGCAGGTACTCAGGAAGATTGGAAAAACGTTGAAATCGCTGAAGACAATGAACCTTTGCAGAATGCAGAAATTCATTTTTCTTCTAATGGACCTGAAGTCAGAGGCGATGTGAACAGTGACAGAGCTGTCAACGCTTCGGATGCGTTGCTGGTTCTGAAACACGCTGTTAAACGTATGGAGCTTACGGGTAAGGCTTTGGAAAAGGCGGATGTCAACAAAGACAGTTCTATTAACGCGTCTGATGCTCTCATTATTCTGAGAATAGCAGTAGGTATTGACGATTCAATTCCGTTGAATAAACAAGACGTTGTTGGTCTTTATAACGGTGGCATTGAAAAAGCATACAGAGCAAAAAAATGTGTTATGTCGGTTTCGACTGATTTTTCAGCAGAAGTTAACAAGGTACTTGTCAATGGAGATGAAGATCCTGAAATAACCAAGATGTTTGAAGATATGATTTCCTCAACCGAATATGAGGATTTAGAGTATATTTTTATTAACGGTCAGACTGAAGATGGTGAAAAATCTGAAGATATACTTTCTTCGTTATCAACTACAACAGACAAAGTAAAAACAGCAACTGCGGTTCCGTACGGAGAAGGTTATAAAATTACGCTTGATCTCTATCCGCAGAGTGAAACATTAGACAGCACGAATTCCGATTTAGGTGATGCTGAATCGCAAACAACAGAACTGTCTGAAATCGAAATCGTTGCCGTTACAGACGGACAGGGAAGAGTTGTTATGATTGATTTTCATACAGTCGGAAATGTCAAAGCTACAACAGTTGAAGAAGAGATAACAGTGTATATGGACTTTGACGCAGAGCAGAGAGATGTCTTTACTTTCACATATTAAAATTTGGCAAAAAGAAAAACCGTGAGGATTTCCTCACGGTTTCTTTTTTAATAAAGATTACTGCTCAACGGGATATACGCTGACCTTTTTGCGGTCCTTACCCATACGCTCGAACTTAACTGTACCGTCAATAAGAGCGAAGAGAGAATCGTCCTTGCCTCTGCCAACGTTGTTGCCCGGATGGATGTGTGTTCCACGCTGCTTGTAAAGGATGTTGCCTGCGAGAACGAACTGTCCGTCAGCACGCTTTGCACCAAGTCTCTTTGACTCAGAGTCACGTCCGTTACGAGTAGAACCCATACCTTTCTT
Source organism: Clostridia bacterium (assembly GCA_017625835.1). Taxonomy (GTDB): domain Bacteria; phylum Bacillota; class Clostridia; order Oscillospirales; family Acutalibacteraceae; genus CAG-488. Next base: position 5,719 of record JAGAKF010000036.1, on the reverse strand, counting down.
ATGAGCGAAAAGCTGAATGTTTAACTTAAGCATTTTGGCACCTCCATAGTTAAATAACTTTAATGTTGTCGGGGTAATCCCCAGCCAGACTCCTGAGATGAAGTCTCAGGCCTTCAAGAATTTGCTGCGCTTCTGATAACTCTGATACAACACGGATGTTCATATATCCGTCTGCAACTTCTGCTTCAATTTCAGCTCCGACGATTTCGGAAAGGGTATTTGCCGCCATATAAGCAGCTGAAGAAACAAAGGCACAGATAATATCCTGTCCTGCTTCTGCCGAACCCGAATGTCCGCTGATTTCGTAACCGCAGATGAGGTTATCTTCAGTGAAAAATCTTGCTTTAATCATAGCAATTATGCGTTGATTGCAGAAATTTCAACCTTAGTGTAGGGCTGTCTGTGGCCCTTCTTGCGCTTCTCGTTCTTCTTCGGCTTGTAAGTAAATACTGTTACTTTCTTAGCCTTACCATTCTTGATAGCCTTTGCTGTTACTGTTGCGCCGTCAACATAAGGAGCGCCTACAACAATGCCATCTTCCTTACCAACAGCTACTACCTTGTCGAAAACGACTTCGCTGTCAGCCTCAACGTCAAGCTTCTCGATGAAGAGAGTATCTCCTGCTTCAACCTTGTACTGCTTGCCGCCTGTAACGATGATTGCGTACATTCTAACTAACCTTCCTTTATTATGGACTCGCTACCTGGGGCGGATAAAATCACTTTGTGCCACATTGTGGCGCCCGTAATATGCGGTATTTCAAATTATAACACAAGAGTCAACCTTTGTCAACTATTATTTTAATTATCTGTTTTATCAGTTGCATCGGTGTCGATGTAGCCGTTATCTTCCGGGAGAATAAATGCGAGAATAATATACAACAGTACGAAAGGGATGCCTGTTGTGAAAAGTGCAACGCAAGCATAGATTACACGAACGATAGTCGGGTCGATATTAAAGAAATTTGCAAAACCTGCGCATACGCCGCAAAGCTTTTTGTCAGTTGAACTTTTGTAGAGCTTTTTGTTTGTCATAGTTTTTTATTCCTTTCCGTTCTGAATTTTTGTTGCAGTAATTGTATTCTGCATAAGTGTTGCGATTGTCATCGGACCTACGCCGCCGGGAACGGGAGTAATATAGCTTGCCTTTTCCTTACAAGCTTCAAAATCAACGTCACCGCAAAGCTTACCGTCGTCCATTCTGTTGATGCCGACATCAATTATTACCGCACCGTCTTTAACCATATCGGCTGTTACGAAATTCGCTCTGCCGACCGCTGCAACGATGATATCAGCGTCTGCAACAACTTCTTTAAGGTTCTTTGTCTTTGAATGGCAAATGGTAACGGTTGCGTTTTCTTTGAGCATAAGCATTGCCATCGGTTTGCCGACAATGTTGCTCCTGCCGATAACTACGCAGTTCTTGCCCTCAAGATCTATATTTTCATAGTGAAGCATTTCCATGATTCCTGCAGGTGTGCAGGGAAGAAAATTGAAATCACCGATCATAATGTGACCGACATTTTCGGGGTGGAAAGCATCAACGTCTTTTTCGGGTTTAATAAGGTTGAGAACTTTTTTCTCATCAAGGTGCTTCGGCAGGGGAAGCTGACAAAGAATACCGTTAACGGACTCGTCGTTATTAAGCTTTTCAACAAGCTCAATAAGTTCTTCTTCCTTTGTCTCTGCAGGAAGAACATATTCAAGAGAACGTATTCCGCAGAATTCGCAAGCCTTTTTCTTATTGTTTACGTAAACTCGTGAAGCCGGGTCATCGCCTACGAGGATAACTGCAAGGCAGGGTTCAATTCCCTGAGCTTTAAACTCTTTGACTTCATCTGCAACGCGGAGTTTGACTGCCTCAGAAACTTCTTTACCGCTGATAATCTTATACATTCTTAGTTTCCTCGCTTTCTGTTGAAGCAACCTTTACTTCTTCTTTAATTGCCTTTTTAGCTTTTCTTGATTTTTTTTCTTCGTAAACTTCGCCTCTTGCTTCAGCTTCTTTTCTGAGCTCTTCTTCGAGGAAAAAGTCGATTCCGTCAATCGGTTTCGGGTTCTTTGTGTACTTTATGAGAAGTACAATCAATGCGACAAGGCAGGCGAGGGCAAGCGCAGCCGAAAGAACCTGAGAAACGCGGAGTGTTGTGCCTGCGATATAAAGGCTGTCTGTACGAAGTCCTTCAACGACGGCTCTTTCAAGTCCGTACCAGACACCGTAGCAAAGGAAAATCTGACCGCTGAATTTGCGGAATTTCTGACAGATGAGATAAAGAACAAAGAAACCGAGAAGGCACCAGATTGATTCGTAAAGGAAAGTCGGGTGAACAGCCTTGTTCGGATCCATTGTGATGCCGTTTGCAGCGAATTCATCCTGATGCCCCATTATGTATGTGGCAACTTTACTGCTCCACATACCCCAAGGCAGGTCAGTGTTTGTGCCGAAGGCTTCCTGGTTTGCAAAGTTGCCCCAACGGCCGATACCCTGACCGATGAGAAGGCTCATTGATGCCATATCAAGAAGGTTCCAGAAATTCATCTTGCGTACCTTACATACGACGTAAGCAGCGCCGAGGCCGCCTATGATACCGCCGTAAATCGCAAGACCGCCTTCCCAGATGGCGAAAATGTCGAGTGGATTGTCCTTGTAAAGCTCCCATTTGAATATACAATAGTATAATCTTGCACCGATGATGCCGAAAATTGTTCCGTAAATAAGAACGTCGAGCATCTTGTCAAGGCTTATCTTCCATTTGTAAGCCATTCTGCCTCCGAAGAGTACGGCAAGCAAAAAGCCGAAGGCTATAATTGCGCCGTACCAACGGATTGTAATATTTGTTCCGAAAAGTGTGAATTCCGCAAGAATTGATGAAACATTAAAACTATTGGAAAGTCCGTTAAAAAATACTTCTACCGTATCACGCATTCTGGTCACCTCAATTTGGTAAGATTACTGAAAGTGTGCTGAAGTTTTCGTCAAGGGTTTTGTTAAGCATATCCCTGATGTCTTCAACCGTAACTGTTTTGTAAGTTTCAAAATCTGTGAAAACGTCTTCGCCTGCGAAATATGAAACAGCCATATTGTTTGCAAGGGTGTCAACGTCGTTCATTCCCATAATCATTCTGCCGTAAAGCTTTTTCTTTGTGCGTTCGAAAACTTTTTCGTCAAAACCGTTTTCACGGAAATGCTTGATTTCTTTCTTGATTTCTTCGCAAACTGCTTTCGGGTCATTGCTTTCGCCTGCAAAGAGTACACAGGAATAGCCGAATCCCGTAAAGTATTCGAAGCCGAAGCTGCTGTTGATAAGGTTTGCGTCGAAAAGACGTCTGTAAAGGTCTGTTGATGGCCCCGAAATCATATCGAGAAGAATTTCCATCGTTATTTCTTCTTTTGCTGTTCTTTCGGGAGTGTCCCAATCCTCTTTAAAGCCGAGCATAAACTGCGGAGTAGCAACCGACAGCTTTTTCTCGCAATAGTCTGACTTGACGTCCTTGGGCTCTTCTATAATTTTTCTCTGTGCCATTTTGCCCTCAACGGGTTTGAGTACTCTGTCTGCAACCTCAAGCACTTCTTCAACAGTTGTGTTGCCTGCGATTGCAAGAACCATATTGTTAAGGTTGTAGAAATTGTTGTAGCAATCATAAAGCATATCCGCAGTAATCTGTGCAATGGATTCCTGTGTGCCTGCGATATCGATTCTTACGGGCAGATTGTGGTACATATTGCGAAGACAGTTGAACATAACTTCCCAATCTGGAATGTCCTTGTACATATCAATTTCCTGACCGATGATTCCCTGTTCTTTTTCAACAGTTGCCTGTGTGAAATAAGGATTCTGGACGAAATCAAGAAGAATTTCAAGGTTTTCTTTGAAATTTCCTGAGCAGGAGAAAAGATAACCCGTTCTGTCAAAGCTCGTGTAAGCGTTGGCGGAAGCACCTGTTTTTGCGAATCTTTCAAAAGCGTCGAGATCCTCGCTTTCGAAAAGCTTATGCTCAAGGAAGTGGGCAGTACCTTCGGGAATCTCGCGGAAAGAGCCGTCTTTTGTTTCAATCATAGTGTCGATTGAACCGTATTTTGTCGCGAAAATCGCGTATGAGCTTGCATAGCCTGCTTTAGGCATAACGAGGATTCTGAGTCCTGACGGGTGGTCAATATCATAATACATCTCGCCCAACAGTTCGTTTCTGATTTCATTAATCTTCATCGTCGCTGACCTCCCCGTTTGATTTCAACATAAACACAGTGTCAAGGGTGATTGTTTTTGCAACTTCAACAACCTGAGATTTTTCAACTTCCTTGATTTCTTCAACGTAAGCTTCGGGCGTTTTGAGATTTTTTCTGAAAATCTGTGAAGAATACCATGCACAGATTGATTCGGGCGTGTCGTTGTTGCTGATTATTGAGTCTGTGATGCTCTTGATTGACGAAGAAAAATCTTCATCTGAAAAATCACCGTCCGCAACGAGTGAAAGCTGATTTAAAATCTCACTTTTGGCTTTTTCCTCATTAATGTCTTCAATTCCGCTTTGTACCATAACGATACCCTTTGAAGAGAAGAAAGCGGCTGAGCAATAATAACAAAGGCTCATCTTTTCACGTACAACGGAGAAAAGCTTTGAATACGTTCCACCGCCGAAAATATCAACGGCGATTCGCATCGGTACGGAATTGTCGTATTCATCAGCCATTCCTGTGCGGAAACCCATAACGAGCTTGCCCTGCTTGATCGGCATTTCTTCGCATACATATTCAGGCTGATTTACTTCGTTAACAAAAACTGTGTCGATTTTTGTAACCTCTCTGTCAATAGAGCTGAAGCGGTTTTTAAGCATATCGGCAACAGGAGAAACTTCCATACTGCCTACCATTGTGATCTGAATTACAGCCTTGCAAAGAACTTCTTTCCAGGCTGAGTAGATCTCTTCGGGAGTAAGTGCCTTAACTTCTTCGACGGTGCCCAGACGATTGATGCTGTAAGCTTCGTCCTTGAACATAATCTCTTCGCAGCGGACAAGTGCATAACGACGCTTGTCGTTCATTTCGTTTTCGATTGCTTCAATGAGAAGTCTTTTTTCCTGCTCGACGATGTCAGCGGGGAAGCTTTCGCCGTCAGTAAGCGGATCGAAAATCATATCCGTAAGAAGCTGAACGCATTCAAGAGCGACTGTGTCGGAACCGAGAGCAAAGCGGTCATCGATTGCTGTAAGGTTAAAAGAAAGAATCTGCGATTCGCCGCGCTTGATCACGCCTGCGGAAACAGAAGCTCCGTAAAGCTCGTCAAGAACACGGTTAAGAGCAATATAATCGGGATATTTGGCGCATCTTCTCTGAAGAATGAAGGGGAGGATAGCCCTTGCGGAAGCGCCCGAATCAAGAGGCATTGCCATACTTATGTTGATACGGCAGGTCTTGAATTTATCTGTACTTTGTGCGCAAAGACGTACACCGTCAGCGATGTTTTCAAAATGCATAAATACACAACCTTAATATAAATTTGCAATATTTAAATTAGTATACCACAAACCACAAAGAAATAAAAGACCTTGAAAAAATATTCACAAATGAAAATACAGCTGCAAATTCGGGTTTGTAGAGCAAAGGCGATGCCTTTGCAATGATGCATCCGCTGTGCGGATATGATGAATGATGTTCGCTACGCGAATGATGTGTTTGCATTGCAAACATTAAGGGTCTGCGACGCTAAAATATAACACCT
>JAGAKF010000035.1 GCA_017625835.1 Clostridia bacterium | reverse complement strand
CGAGGTGTTATATTTTAGCGTCGCAGACCCTTAATGTTTGCACTGCAAACACATCATTCGCGTAGCGAACATCATTCATCATATCCGCACAGCGGATGCATCATTGCAAAGGCATCGCCTTTGCTCAACAAACCCGAATTTAACGAGATGTTTTCCGGATTTATAGCTATATAAATGTTTAAGGAGCTGTTTTTTACAGCTCCTTAAAATTTTTACTTATGCATCATCTTCTACAAAGCTCGGATCAGTTACTACGAGGAATGCGTCATCGCCCTTGCCGATCTGCTTGAAGATTTCGTCTGACTTAGGAACTGTCATTGCAATTCCTGCGCCGTGGCTCATATACAGAAGAATCTGAAGCTCGTGGAGAGTCGGGAAGAAAAGGAAGATCAACGGCTTACCGGGAACTGAATTCCATACGCCGAAAGCGAAGTATGCACAGTTAAGTATGTATGACCATGTGCCGCCGTTAATGATCTTATTGCTTACGATCTCAAGCTGTGACTGAGTAATTTCCTTGCTGAGGTGGATATACTCAGTAACGTCATAGTTTCTGTAACGCCAAGCTTCAACGTTGTAGTAAAGGCCAACACCGTCAGCAAGCGAGGTACCGAATGTGCCGACTGAAACTCCCTTACCCTTCTTAACTGTGTAAGCACCAACCTGGATGCTGTGGTCAGTAAGGTTTTCGATGTAAATCCATGTGTGTCCTGAGAGGCTTCTGTAACGCTCGTTGTGACCAACGTACATGCGCGCAACGATCGGATCATCTACGATTTCATCTTCTGCCGAAGCGTCAGCTGCAGCTACCGGCAAAGCAAAGATACCGAAAAATACAGCAATCACAAGCAACAACGATGTGAGTTTAGTGAAAATTTTCAATTTTATCCCTTCTTTTGCAAATTTGTAAGGTGAGTATAACATAAGTCAGCAACGGTGTCAATAAGATAACTCCGCAGAAATTATTGACAATTCTGCGGAGTTGTATTGTTCGTTATTTTTAATGAGGTCTTGCTGAAGAATAGGTTTTTCCTTTCTGGAGAGTATAGCCTCTTATCTCCATAAGTTCGGAAACCGTAACGAATTTATATCCTTTAGCAATAAGATCGGGAACCAGTTTTTCAACAGCGTCTGCCGTTGCCGGATAAAGGTCATGCATAAGGATAATCGCACCGTCAAAAACCGCACTCATAACAGCATCGTAATCTTTTTTCGCATTTCTGTGTTTCCAATCCTTGGAGTCGACCGACCACATAATAAGCGGATAATCAAGATTTTTCTTGACAACATCGTTATAACCGCCTTCGGGCGGACGCATAAGCTTAACAGGTTCTCCTGTTACGTCTGAAATTGCTTTGACCGACTTTTTCATTTCTTCCTTCATCTGAGGAACCGTAAGCTTTGTAAGATTCTGATGTGACCATGTATGAGATCCGATTTCGCAGCCCATATCATGTGCTCTTTTTAAAACTTTTTTATATGAACCTACCCTGTTGCCTACAACAAAGAAAGTTGCCTTTGCACCGTGTTTTTCAAGCGTATCCAGGATTCTGTTTGTAACTGAAGAATGGGGACCGTCGTCAAACGTAAGGGCAACCAATTTCTGACCTCCCGATGTATCAGGGCCTCTTGTTACTGTCTGCGCAGAAGTTTTTTCTGACGTCAATTCAGTAGAAGTTTTTTCTGACGTCAATTCAGTAAAGGTAGTAGAAGATTCAGAAGTTAAAAACGAACTATCTTCAGTTGTTGGTTCTGTAGTTAATTCTGTCGTAGACTCGGTTGTGGACTCCGTAGTTGATTCGGTCGTCGACGTTGTTGCTGATGATAGTTCGGAAGACGCTGCACCATCATTCTCAGGGTGGTTATCAACCGGACTTGTATTTCCGCAACCCGTAAGAACCAAAAAACATATGCAAAGCAACAAACTGAAAACTTTTTTTGAAACAGGACAATTCATTTATATCATCTCCGAACGCAATTATATAACATTATGCAACAAAAATCAACATACCTTTTCATTATTTTGCACAAATCCCATATTAATTTGATTTTACAAAGCTTGGTACAAGCAATGTTTCATTGATAAATTAACTGAAATTAAATTTAAATCAGCAATGTGTTTTAAGCTCTTTTATTTTAAAATAGCATTATAAAGTGCTTAGAATTTTAAAGTTTTATTTATAGTATTTCCACTGATAAAAAAGTTTTAAAAATAATTAAAAAAATTTAAAAAAGCTATTGACATTTTGAAAATCATCGTATATAATAAGCAAGTCGCTTGACGAGAGTGGCGGCGAGATATGGCGGCATAGCTCAGTTGGCTAGAGTACTCGGTTCATACCCGATTGGTCGTAGGTTCGAATCCCACTGCCGCTACCATTTTAAACGGCCCGGTGGTCAAGAGGTTAAGACACCGCCCTTTCACGGCGGTAACACGAGTTCGATTCTCGTCCGGGTCACCAAAGCCGAGCACAAGCTCGGCTTTATATTTTGCGGATGTAGCTCATCTGGTAGAGCGCCACCTTGCCAAGGTGGAGGTAGCGAGTTCGAGCCTCGTCATCCGCTCCAAAAAGCACTTGCAGGAATGCAGGTGCTTTTCCTTTTTGTTCAATAAATCAAGAGGCACACCATTTCGAATGGTGTGCCTTTATTGTTTATATTGCCTTATAAAGAACAAGCTCGGATGACAGTGAATTCGGGATGCAGATGTTAATTCCTTCATATTTTAATTCTCTGCCCGATATGACAAACTTTTCATTATTGTTATCAAGTATTACTTCGTATGTTTTCGAAGCGTCTGCACCCTTCAGGCGGATTTTTCGCACTGTTTCACTTGCAGTACTGAGATTGAAGGCTGCAAGCGCTCCTCTTACTGAGTCTGGAGATGCAATTTCAAGTGCTGAAAAGCCGTCAGTGAATGTATCTGCAACATCAGGCGTGTGGTGGAATGTTTTTGCCGTTGCAAGAAACGGTCGAATGAATTTCTTATAAACACTTACGCTGTGCTTTACAAATTCGAGCTGAACTTCGTTCATCGGCGCCGTTACGGGAGAAATGACGTTAAGCGTCATATGCGTAAGCATCGTATTTCTCATCTGCAAATCAAGTGAGCCGAATTTATGAGAATTCATTCCTGCAAAAAGCCTGTCAACACGCTCTGGCGGCAAGGCAACGGTCATACCGTTTGTAATCATTACGGAAAGCGGTGCACACTGGTTGTCCGAAACCCAGGTATGGTTAAACGCTTTCATCATTTCAAGGTCGGTACGTCCCCCGCCTCCTGCACAGTTTTCAAAGATAACATTCGGGAAGCGCTTTTTGAGATTGGAATAAATTCTGTAAACCTCTTTGAAGTGACGGATATTAAGACACTCCATAGCTCCCGTTCCCGTGTCACGCATATTGAAATATTCTTTATGATCTGTATTGTAGTCAATTCTGAGAAGGTCAAGCTTGTATTCCTGAATCATCCTTGCAAGCTCGTCTTCCATATACTGTGCGACTTCAGGATTGGTAAGGTCGATAAATCGACGCACACGTTCACCGTACACATTTTTTGCACGCCACTCGGGATGCTCTTCGTAATTCCGGCAAAGTCTTCCCAGACTTTCAATATCCGACCATAGTCCGAACTTCATACCCTTTTCGTGGCAATAATCTGCAAGCTCTGTTATACCGTTCGGGTACCTTTCAGCGTTCGGAACATTGGTTCCAGTAAAATCTCCCCATTCGGTCTGTCTGCCCGGAGGGCACTCCCAGCCTGCATCGACTATAAATACTTCACCGCCCATTTCGTGCATACGGTCAATGTAAACCTTGCTTGTTTCAACGCTCATATCGTGTTCAGCACCCATACCTGCGCCGACAAGTGCCTGAGCTGGATCAGCTTCGGGACGGTTAAGGACTGATTTTCTGATATGTGAATGCATTTCATAAACAGCATCGTCAAAATCTCCGCAAACCATACCCATATGCACTTCGGGAGTAACAAAAACTTCCTTCGGCGCTATTATATACATCGGGTTGTGGGACATAATCTCCGCTTTGAAAGAAAGATATGTGTCCCCCATTTCAGGTTTCGCATTGTAATCAAACGTAAATCGGCAACCTCCGCTCCAAGCCATCTGTGCAAACCAGATCTGACCCATAAGATTATTGCGTACCATTGCAATCGGGTGGCGGAAACGGTCACGGTTGAATCGTGTATCTATCGATGTTGTTTCCGTTCTGAGATCTTTCCAGGTAAACTTACCCTCATTTGCCCAACGGTCGTCCGTAAAATAACCAACTGAGTAAAACTTCTCTACATCGCGCGAAAGAGTAAGCTTTTCAGCATCCATTTCGTTAACACCGCCGCTTATGAGGCTGAGCCGACTGAGGTTTACGTTACTGTCGGATTTGTTTTCAATCTCGTAGTATCTCGTGAACATCTGAGTGCCGTCAAGAACCGTGATCACGCGGATTATGACGGGTTTTATTCCGCTTTCAAGGGTAACGACAGCCTTGACGTAATCTTCTGTTCTTTCGGCGCTGAAATCGACAAAACGAAGGTTATGATCAAGGGACTGACCGTCAAGCTCGATATTGAAAGCGGACGGTTCAGAATAACGCTTATGGTCTATCCTTGTCGGCATACAGGCAAGCACATCCAACGGATAGCCTGCACCGTTCCATCCGTTTGAAACAAAAATACCATCAAGAAGCATTTCTTCATACACCATATTTCCGCTGCGATAGCAGAAAACGGGACAATCCCCTGCACGGTAGTATACATCAAAGTAGCTATGTTTAATCTGCATTGTAAGTCACCTCTGCTGAAATCTTAACACAAACAAACTGCAAGTTCAACGGATATTTGAAAATCAGACATAAAAACAGCACCGAACGAAATTTAAATCTGTTCGGTGCTTTGTATCAGTTTATTTTGTAATAACCTTCTTCTGCCAGGTTCTCTTATGGCATTCGGGACATTTCATATATCTTGTTCTTCCCATATGCGGTGCAAGATTAACCGCCTTATATGTCGGGACGTACGTGTGACCGCAGTTTTTGCATTTGTAGTATCCCGCTATCTGTTCGATTTTCAGTGCAAACCCAAAACCGACAATCGTCGGAATTAAGCCTGAGAACGTCAGAACAGTTCTCTGCCATTCTTCCATCGGCAGAAGCGCACCAATGAAAATCGGCACGAACAAAACAATAAGCGAAAGAATGGCGATCACCCATTCAAGTGTAAGCAACCGTCTGTCGCTTTCTTCTTTTTGTTTCAGCACTTCGAGCAAATTGTTTTCCATTTCTTTATTATAATCATTCATTATAATTACCTCCCCGCTTAGCAAATCATTCACCGTTATATCAAGCAGACAGCACAGATCAAGCATTATCGAAGAATCAGGCATGGACCTTCCGTTTTCCCATTTTGAAACTGCTCTGTCTGTGATACCGAGTTTTTGCGCCAACTGCATTTGTGTAAGATTTTTCTTTTTTCTGCACTCGGCGATAAATTTCCCGATTTTCATCTGGTCCACCTAAACGCCTCCTTTCGCTTTTATTTTACGCCCTGATTTGTCCGAAATCTACAAACCGTTGGTTGAGTGGGAGGGTTTCAACCGCAGGTATATTTATTATTACCAGATAAATGGTATAAGACGATATTTTACTTTTTGCTTGTATTCGGCATAACCTTCAAGCTCTTTTTCAAGCACTTCTTCTTCGTTTCTGATTCTTTTAGCGATTATCAAGGGATAAGCAAGAAAAATAATAAACGAAATCGCTGAGCCGAGTACAAAAGGCATTGACAGGAACAAAAGCAAGGTAGCAGCATACATCGGGTGCCTTACAATACCGTACAGACCTGTATCGATAACCTTCTGATTTTCCTGCACTTCTATTGTACGCGAAAGATATGTATTCTCTCTTAACACCTCGGCGTAAAGAATGTATGCAACAATAAAAATAACAGCTGCCGTAATTGGTATAAACTTCGGCAACACGAGCCAACCGAAACGAAAATCAAGACCTGCGATGATAAATCCTGCCAGAAACATAAGTCCGCTGAGTTTGACAACAACGCTCTGTTCCCTCTCTTTTTCTTTAGCATTGAGCCTTTTTGAAAGCAATAACGGATTTTTAAACATCATAATTATGCCTGCTGCAAACATCGGAACAAACAGTATTCCCATAAGAAGCCAACCGTTAAAAAACGCAAACGTACCCGCAGGAAGGAAAACCAATATTCCTACGAGAATAACTCCTGCAAAAAATTTAAACAGAGCCTGAAAAAACAAATTCTTATTCATTTGCGCACCGCCAAACAGATTATTTATAATAATTATACCATAACCGCAGACATTTTCAATTATGCATAACAACTAAATTAGTTATTTACTATTTACATCGAGACAAATAAAATGCTATAATGTAAAAAAGTGAAAGAAGGTATAACTATGGAGATTTACATTGATTTTGCCAGACACGTTATTTCAACAGTTCTCACGATTATATTTTTACCGATTTCTTTTATCATTCCGCCGACAAACGGATATGAAGCAAAGAACCCCGATGAGCTCGTGACAAGCTTTACCGTGCTTTCCGATGTTCACGTTGAGGGCAACAATTTCCCGACTTTCGAAAAGTATGCAGGAATCCTTAAAGATGTTCATAACAGCAAAAACACCGATACTCTCGTTTTCCTTGGCGACAACACGATGAACGGCCAGGACATAGAAAGCATTTTCTTCTACACTCCCCTTTTCCTTACAAAGCCTGCTGATAATCTTGTAATTGCTCCGGGCAACCACGATTACGGTAACGGTACGGGACAGTACGATGAGCTTGACGACCGCTTCCTCAGATACGCAAACTTTGCAGGATGCGATATTGACAATGCAATACTATTCTCAATCACACAGAAATATATTTCTTTGCTAAAGGTAAGTTAATGTTGCATTTACAGTATGATTTTGAGAATAGTGACAATTGCAATACCGCAGGAAGTACATTGAGATATTACAGAATTCATAAAGGTTACACAACCCGCGAACTTGCTAACTTGGTTGGCGTTGTCCCTGCTACTATCACTCTCTATGAAAATGATAAAAATCCAATAAAATATAAAACTGCGGTTTTACTTGCAGATATTCTTGAAATAGACCGTCATCTGTTGCTTGATGACTATACCACTTTTGTTGATTATCCATATAATACACTTCTACAAGAAGTTCGGGCTAAACTATCTCTTAACCAATCTCAAATAGCACAAAAAATCGGAGTTGCACCAAATGCTTATTCGGCTTGGGAACGAGCAACACGGACACCACGCAGAAAAGAATATGAAAAAATACTTCCACTTATAAAACAAGCAAATTTTAAAATATAAAATCCACACATTCGACTAACCTCCCGTTATAAGGTAGAATAAAGCTACCAAATAACAGGAGGTCATTTTTATGAGAAGAAAAACAAAAATCAAGTTTACGGATTTTGAGTGCAATTTGCTTATCAACGGTATGAATGAGTTTCGGAATATGCTTTTGGCTGAGGATTTACCCACCGAGGATGTTGACGAGCTGTTACTGAAAATCATTGATAAAAGCGAAAAATAAGGAGGTTATCATTATGTCAAACAAAATTCAATATCGCCGTGTTGGTGACTATTACATTCCTAACCTCATCATACCGCCCGAAGAAGCAAAAATCACTCTCGGTAAATGGGGTATGATGTACAAAACTTATCTTGAAAAACATAAGTCAGCAGTTTTTTGTTCGTTGCTTAGTCAAGGTAAACTATATCAGCACTGTGCCGAGGTTGAAAAGCAGGCAAGAGAGATTTTTGATACTCTTGTTGAGCAGATGAAAACAGCTGAAGGTGTCACAGAGCAACTGAAAGAAGATAATCAGTTGGAGTGGGTGTGCCGTATGCAAAATATCGAAGCAAGGGCAAGAGAGATTGTGACAACCGAATTAATTTACACCTAATAGTTAATCACCCCGCAGACTTTTCAGCCTGCGGGGTTCACTTTTAAATATTCTCGTTTCGGAGTGTTTCAACTGTATTTTCTTTGTTTACTTTTTTGATTGAATATATCATACTCAGCACCACAATTATAAATACACTTGCAATAGCAATAATGAATTTGTCCCACGGGATGTAAAACGGCATTTCGTAACCGCTGTTCGCTGCTACAAGATATACGAGATATGTCGTTCCCAATGAAACCGGAAGCGAGAACATAAGACTCTTTACGCCATAAAGAATAGATTCAAATGTCATCATCTTTCTCATACCCTTGCTTGTAAGACCGACGGATTTGAGTGTAGCAAATTCCCGTCTTCTCAGGGAAATGTTGGTTGAAATTGTGTTAAAGACATTTGCTGCTGCGATAGCGGAAATGAGGATGATAAATCCGTATGCCATAACCTTTGCGATAGTCACAAGCGCCCGTATGCTTTCAATTTCTGCTGCGTAATCGACAACGCTGATGTGATTTCTGTCTCCGCCGATGTCCTTGATAAGTCGGCTGACATCACTTGCAACCTTGCTGTGGTCCTCGCAAAGAATAAAAGCGTGTGTCTGGCTGTATTCATCAAGCATTATGCCTTCTCTTACAGATTCAGGGTAAATAAGGTTTGTGTTATGGTCTGCAAAATACGGCTTTTCGTCGATAACCGCACCGATTGAAAGCTTGATATTCTGCACGGCTTTTTCTTCGGACAGGTAACGTTTTGTTGACTCGTCAAATTCTTCGCCCTCGTTACGGCCGATATCATAAACATAATATGTTACACCGTCTTTTACCGTTGTTTCCCCTATATAATGGTAGTCCACATCATTCTCTGTAAAACGAGGAAGGATATTTGTTATCTCTATGCTTGAAGAAATATCGTCAGTGTTAAGGAAAGGTACGATATAAACCTTTTCTTTGTTGTCGTTCTGGTAGATATAAGTACCCATATCATAAACAAGGGCTTTCGGATTTTCTTTGTCAAAGTATCCCTCTTCGCTGAGACCCTCCTCTTTGAGAATCCTTCGGAAAGCGTCATCATCGATAAAGATATATTTGAACATTCCGTAATACTGATTTTCAGCTTCGCCCGAATATCTCTCAACTTCCTTTTTCATCATATCAAGATATTCTTCCGAAATATACTTTTTATCAAGGTTATATTCCGTGTGCATCTTTTCGGCAAGTGTAAATTCATCAATACCCTTTACAGATTTCAATCCGTTATACAGCTTATTTCTGAATTCATCTGTTTCGTATAAAGGATTAAAGTCATTGTTGTAATTGAAAAAGTTTACGGCAACATCATAATTCATATCCTGACTTTCGGCTGCAACAATATCTGTAAAATACGTCGAAAGCGAAGAAGCGGAAATGAACAGGACAACGGAAACAAAAAGTGAAAAAACTGTTGCACGGTATTTCTTTTTGTTTCTTTTAAAATTCTTTGACGAAAGCGTTGCTTCAAAGCCGAAAAGCTTCTCGGTAAGCGGTGAAACCTTAACGCTTCGACGGTTGACCTTAATCTCATTTGACTGTCTGACAGATTCAATGGGGTTAATTTTTATTGCCTTTTTCGCAGGAATATATGCAGAGATGATTACTGTCACAAAGCCTATTACGCTTGCGGCAATGATTGCCACGGGCGAGAACACAAACCGCATTTTAAGGTCTGTAAGCTCTGCAAGGAAGGTGGCGATTGAATCGCTTAAGAAATAGAAGGTTACTCCAATACCAAGGCAACCTGAAATGAGACCTATAGGTATGCCGATACTGCAAAGCACCGACGCTTCGTAAAGAACGGATTTTCTTATCTGCTTTTTGGTTGCACCTATACTTTTAAGAATACCGAACTGTTTTGTGCGTTCACTTACGGAGATTGAAAATGAATTATAAATAAGTGAAACCGAACCAAAAACGATAAGGCCTATAAGAAGAGAAAGCAAGCCGATAACAAGAAAGGGAAATGCCGAATCAAAGCTATTGAAGCTATACATAAGCAGGTCATAGTTTATGCAGGAATTAACCTCGAGCTTTTTTACCATATCAAGATTGAACTTGCTGTAATCCGACGGTTCGGAAATAATTGTATAAACTGAAGTAAGGTTTGTGTTTCCTTTTTCGTTTATGGTGTAAGCGGTATAGCCAGGTGCCGAAATAGGTTCGATAGTGGTTTGCTCGGGTCTTACACAAAAGCCTACAACTGTATATGTTTTTTTCGTTGTGTTGGCGATTTGTTCTCTTGCTTCTTCGCCTTCATTTTTTAATAAGGGATATTCCTGAGTAAGCTTCGCCCACGAGTCACCGTCAAGTTTTTTGTACTCCTCGTCCGAAATATTTACAAGCTCAGACCATTGTCTTTGACCGACCTCAAGAGTGATTTCCTGCCCGAGCTTAAGCTGTACCGAGCCGTTGGTATAAAGATGGTCGGAAACAACAATCTCGTTACTGTTTTGGGGTAGTCTGCCCTCTGTCAGATGTATCGGCATTATGTCCGTAAAGTCAGACGGTATGCCTGCTATATACAGATACGGCTTGTACTCATTTGAAGAGCCGATTTCAGCATAGCCTATCTCCTGAACAAAGGTATATTTTTCTACTCTTTCGTCCTCGGTAATTTTTGAAATATCATCATATTCAACATCATAAAAGCCTACATGGTATTTGCCGTTATACATTTCTGCATAGTTTATAAGGTAATCCTGAACGGTTACAAAAGCCTCTATTGTGGCAGTAAACATTGCGACGGAAAGGATAATGCCGATGATTGTAACAAGAGTTCTTGTTTTGTTCTCTTTAAGTGAGCGTTTGGTAAACTGTTTAAATATATTCATTGCGGTCACCTCACTTAACGAGAAGTCTGTCACTCGCAATTTTACCGTCGTTTATGGTGATAATTCTGTCCGCCTGCAAAGCAATCGAATCATCGTGAGTGATAACTATAAGTGTCTGACCGTATTTTTTGTTGGAGAGTTTAAGAAGTTCAACGATTTCGTGGCTGTTTTTCGAGTCAAGGTTACCCGTCGGCTCATCGGCAAGCATAACGGCAGGATTGTTAATAAGTGCTCTACCGATAGAAACTCTCTGTTGCTGACCACCTGAAAGCTCGTTGGGAAGATGCTTTTCTCTTCCGGTGAGAGAAAGAAGGTCAATAAGCTCACGAAGGTAATTTTTGTCTACCTTTTTGCCGTCCATAAGTACGGGTAACGAAATGTTTTCCGTTACATTGAGAACAGGGATGAGGTTATAAAACTGATAAATAAGACCTACCTGCCTGCGGCGGAAAATGGCGAGCTGGTCTTCGTTTTGTGCGTAAACATCCTGCCCGTCAAGGTAAACCTTGCCGCTTGTGGGCTTATCAACACCGCCGAGGATATGCAGAAGTGTACTTTTTCCCGAGCCTGACGGACCGATGATAGCCACAAACTGACCTTTAGGTACGCTGAAGCTTACATTATCGAGAGCTTTAACCTGATTTTCACCCTCACCGTAAATTTTTGAAAGGTTTTCAATTTTTAAAATATCCATATTGAATTGCTCCTTTTCTTTTTGTTGCAGCTTCATTTTACCAATCAAAAATTACACTTCGGTGACTCTATTATTACAAAAACGTCACACAACCTGCTTGTAAAATCTTATTGTAAATTTCGCACCGCCGTACTGACCGTTTTCGGCTTTTATTGTTCCGTTGTGACCCGAAATAATCATTTTGGCAAGATTAAGGCCTACACCAAAGCTTTCTTTTGATGTGTTTTTACCTTTATAAAAGCGGTCAAAGATATGAGGCAAGTCCTCTTCCCCAATGCCACTGCCTGTGTCAGTAATGATAACCTCTGTGAAAATGGGCGTATCCTCAGCAGTTACCGTTATCTCT
>JAGAKF010000034.1 GCA_017625835.1 Clostridia bacterium | reverse complement strand
CTTCGTAAAGCAGTTATCGCAGGTAACTGGAAAATGAACAAAACTCCTGCTGAAACAACAGCTCTTATCAACGAAATCAAGCCTCTCGTAGCAGATGCTGATTGTGATGTTGTTGTTTGCGTTCCTTATATCGACCTTTTCGCAGCTCTTGAAGCTACAAAGGGTTCAAACATCAAGGTTGGCGCTGAAAACTGCCACTGGGCAGCAAGCGGTGCTTTCACAGGCGAAGTTTCTGCTGAAATGCTTAAGGCTTGCGGCGTTGACTACGTTATCACAGGTCACTCTGAGAGAAGAACTTACTTCGGCGATACAGACGTAACTGTACGCGACCGTACAAGAGCTGCTCTTGACAACGGTATGACAGTTATCCTCTGCGTTGGTGAATACCTTGAGCAGAGAGAGCAGAACATCACAATGGAAGTTGTTAACTCTCAGGTTAAGATTGCTCTTGCAGGCGTTTCAAAGGAAGAGCTTGACAGAATCATCATCGCTTACGAGCCTGTATGGGCTATCGGCACAGGTAAGACAGCTACAGCTGACCAGGCTGAGGAAGTTTGTAAGGCTATCCGTGAGCTTATTGAAGAGCTTTACGACAAGGAAGCTGCTGACAAGTTTGTTGTTCAGTACGGCGGTTCAATGAACGCAGCTAACGCTGACGAGCTTCTCGGCAAGGAAGACGTTGACGGCGGTCTTATCGGCGGCGCATCTCTCAAGGCTCCTGATTTTGCAGCTATCGTAAAGGCTGCAAGCAAATAATCAATCGAATATTATTAAATGGGACGCCGCAAAGCGTCCCATATTTTCAGAATGGTGATTAATTATGAAAAAACCCGTAGTATTATGTATCATGGACGGCTTCGGCATCAACCCCGGTGATAAGGGTAACGCTATCGAAGCTGCAAACACACCTAACCTTTCAAAGCTTTTTGCAGAAAATCCGTTTACAACTATCGGCGCATCAGGTCTCGATGTTGGTCTTCCTGACGGTCAGATGGGTAACAGCGAAGTTGGCCATACAAACATCGGCGCAGGTCGCGTTGTTTATCAGATGCTCGTAAAGATTTCAAAGTCAATCACAGACGGTGATTTCTTTGATATCAAGGCTCTCAAAGATGCGTGCGCAAACTGCCGCGAAAAAGGCACAGCGCTTCATCTTGTAGGTCTTCTTTCAGACGGCGGTGTTCACAGTCATATCGAGCACCTTTTTGGTCTTCTTGAAATGGCTAAGAAAGAAGGACTTGAGAAAGTTTATGTTCACTGCATTATGGACGGCCGTGACGTTTCTGTTACATCAGGTGTAGGCTTTGTTCAGGATGTTTACAACAAGACAAAGGAACTCGGCATCGGCGAAATCGCAACAATCATGGGCCGTTACTATGCAATGGACCGTGACTTCGCTTGGGACAGAGTTGAAAAGGCATATGCCGCTATGGTTTACGGTGAAGGTATCCAGGCTGAGTGCGGCAAGGTTGCAATGGAAGAATCTTATGCAAACGGTGTAACTGATGAATTCATCGTTCCGACAGTTCTTAATAAGGAAGGCACAATCAAGGCTGATGACAGCGTTGTATTCTTCAACTTCCGTCCTGACCGTGCTCGTCAGATCACAAGAACTTTCGTTGACGAAGCATTTGACGGCTTTGAAAGAAAGAACGGATTCTTCCCGCTTAACTATGTCTGCATGACACAGTACGACGAAACAATGCCGAACGTAACGGTTGCTTTCCCACCGGAAGAGCTTACAATGACAATGGGAGAATATCTTGCTTCAAAGGGTATGACTCAGCTTCGTATCGCTGAAACACAGAAATATGCTCACGTTACATTCTTCTTCAATGGCGGTGAAGAAAAGACATTTGAGGGTGAAGACAGAATTCTTATCCAGTCTCCCGATGTTCCGACTTTCGACCTTATGCCCGAAATGAGTGCATACCCCGTATGCGATGCGGTTGTTGAGAAGATCAAGTCAGGCAAGTATGACGTTGTTATTCTTAACTTTGCTAACTGCGATATGGTTGGTCACACAGGTGTCTGGGAAGCTGCAGTCAAAGCTGTTGAAGCTGTTGACGAATGTGTCGGCAGAGTTTGCGATGCAACTCTTGAAATGGGCGGTGCAGTGCTTATCACAGCCGACCACGGTAACGCTGACAGAATGATCGGTGACGATGGTAACCCGTTCACACCTCATTCAACAAATCCCGTTCCATTCTGCGTAGTCGGTTATGACTGCGAGCTTAAGGAAACAGGCAGACTTGCTGATATTGCTCCGACAATGCTCACAATTCTCGGTCTCGAACAGCCCAAGGAAATGAACGGCGAAAGCATGATTAAATAAAAATATTTATAATAATAAAACGCTGATTCACAAGAGTGTATCAGCGTTTTTTATAATGCAACATTCAACCCACAGTTGAATATTATCGTTTAATATGTTATTGTGTTCCTATAAATCTTGTGCTATATTTTTGACAAATCAAAATCTAAGGCGGTGCAAATATGAACATAGGAAACAGAATCAAATCACTGAGAAAAGCCAGAGGCTTAACCCAGGAACAGCTTGCAAATGCAATAGGAATTTCTTTCCAGGCAGTAAGCAAATGGGAAACAAATATCGCCTATCCTGACATAACACTTGCGCCCGTTCTTGCGAATTTTTTCGATGTTTCTATGGATGAGCTCTTTGACTTCAGTCTTGCCGAAAAAGAAATTGAAATCAGAAAAATTGTCGATAATGCTTACGAATACAGAGAAGATAATCCCGAAAAAAGCCGCAGAATTCTTGAAGACGGATTAAAAAAATATCCCGAAAACGATATTCTTTTAAACAATCTCCTTTATGTTATTATTGACCCCGATGAAACAATCAATATCGCTTCAAAACTCATTGAAAGAACACTCGATAATGAAGTCAAATACGATGCCTTCCGTTTCCTTGCATATGCTTATAAAAAGAAAGGCGATCTTACAAGCGCTGAGCAGGCAATCGAACAGATTCCCGAAATTTACTTTACCAAGCTTACAGAAATTGCTTATCTGCTGGACGGTGAAGCGAAATTCAATGCGGCTGAAAAGCAAAAATGGATTTCATTTGAAAATCTGATTCAGATGATGTGGAAGTTAGCAGAATGCTATGAAGCAAATGAAGATTACGCCAAAGCCATCCTCGAAACAGAGCGAGCACTTGCGCTGTTAGAAACTCTTATCCATCCAAATTTCAGTATCTATACAGACTTTTTAAATAAACAATTACATAGATTAAAAGCTAAAAACATATAAGTTTTCAAAAAGCTACAGCCCTCTGATTTAATCAGGGGGCTGTAGCTTTTTAGGAGATTATTCCGATATACAGCTTATTGTTGTAACACTGTATCCGCTTCCTGCGCTTTTTGCGTAAAGCTGTTATTCTTCCACCATGACCAAATTGCTGAAATCACGGTGAAGGCATATGTAGCATACCGTGTCCAGGTTTCAAGCTCTACTTCATTGTCTGTTACACCGAACATAACAAGAGCCTGATTCACAAGAGCAAGGGCAAGAACGACCGTCCTTACCCAGGTCTGCTTCGACACGCCTTTCAAATTTATATTTTTCACTTAATTTCCTCCCTTAATTCATCGATTCTGTGGTGAGCTGATTTTACGGAGCTTTCAACGCAAAACATTCTTTCGACAAGATTATTGTGTTTTGAAACCTTTTGTTCAAGCTGCTCAATGCGGTATATTGTAAGCTTGTTGGCAGCAAGAATTCCGCCGAAGGTGCCGAGCATCGTCCCGCACAAAGCAATAAGCGCTGTTATAATATCCGTCACGTTGTCACCTTCACTTTGCAATAATCAAGGCAAATCCAACCTGAAGGGATCTTTCCCCAGTTATCCTCAACCTGTGAAACCGTGCAGACACAGCCCTTTACAAGTCCGTGAGCTGGATTTCCGTTATTAAGACTTCTTATCTGCTTCTGAGCGTTCGGAGTAAGGAACGAAAACTTTTTGTAATCATAGTCCGTTGACGGACCGCGTCTTATTCTCAAAAGATTTGCCGTAACCGTGTATGTTCCCGTTTTATACGTTATCGGCTCCTTATATGTAAGAGCAAACTTTTCAGGGTCTTCATACTGATCGGTTTTCAGATCTTTCACACCAAGATGCAGATGAACACCTGTTGCTTTTCCTGTTTTTCCCGTATAACCGAGGAGTGTTCCTTTTTCAACGCTCTGTCCTGCTTTTACTTTGATTCTGTCAAGATGATAATGGAGCATCTTTTTGTTGATTCTCGGATATCTGACCCACACATACTTTGCGCCGTCCGAAGCTTTGCCGCAGCTTATTACCGTACCCTTTTCTATTGCATACTGTGCAATTTTCTTTCCGTTTGTGCCGTAATCCGTTCCGCTGTGAAATGAACTTGTCGCGCCAGCAGCGGTATTCATAACCGGGCGTTTGCCGTACGGCGACGTGATATAATGATTTTTACCGTTAAAAATTATATTTGTGATTTTACTCATTTATTACTCTTTTTCTCCTTTTCATTTTCATATTCTCTGATTATATCTACAAAGGTACGAAAAAGCGTAAAATCATTGTCACCGTTGAATCTGCACAATTCAACCTGTTTAGCTAGCTTTAAAGCAAGAAACAGTGACGACATTTCCATTTCAACACTAATCATCGTACCTTGCATCGCTTTCTGTCACTGTTTCGATCGGATATAAAATTTCCTGTGTCGGCACTTCATGCTGATTAACAAAATCCGTTGCACTACCCATCGGTCGGCTGATTTCTACCGCCTTTCCCGCATCGCTTTCAAAAGCACTGAGCATGAAAGAATAACCGATTATGCCTGCTGCCGATGCAACATTAGAATTGGTAGTAAGCGCAAACTTAACCTTTTTAGGATAAACCGTCGTGACCTGATTGTTCGTATCTGTCGCATATGCCTGCAGAACCGATTCAACAGGCAGAATATGAATTCCTTCACCCAACGGTACATCCAACACAAAATCATTCATCGCCACTCGCAAATCATAAGTCTGTTCGGGCGAATCATCCTGCCAGAGAACGGGATTAAGCATAACGTTACAGGAATGTGTAACATTAAGAATCACATAACCCGACAGAGTTATGCAGCAGGGTTTTGCAACGTCAAGTTCAAATGCGCTGATGGGAACTTTTCTGTATGTATCCGAAACAAGAACATTGTGCACGTCAGCAACTCCCGAGCTTCTCCATGTAAAGTGTTTTACAAAAGGAAGTTTGGATTCTTTTAAGGTATGAGTACTGTTTTTGGATAAGGTATACAGAACATTACCTATAAACTCTGCAAACTTCATTACCGTGCCGCCGGGAGTGTATTTTGAGTAACTGATCGGAGACCAATTTATACTGCACGCATTCACACCGAATGTATCCGCTACAAAATTACACACACCGGGACTAATAGTGGGTGCTATGATAGCTTTATCGAGCACATCGTCTTCACGATTCTCATAATTGTATCTGCCCACAGTTTCAGCCAAAGCTGAAACGCAGTTATCCTTGTACCTTGGATAGAACAACATTTTTCCGCAGTAGTAAAAAGATCCTGCATTTACATCAAGTACTGCACAGAATTTGTCCTCGTAAATCTTTTCAAGCACTGTAATAATCGAATAAACTTCATTTTCGCTTGCAGGATCTTCACCTTTTTCGTTCGAATAACACTCGTCCCATTTGTAAGGAAAGTTTCTGCGGATGTCAACACCGTTTGCATTAAGCTTTTCTCCGTTGACAAAACCGTACGGATTCACAACAGGAATAACCACAAACTTTACTTTTGATCTGAGATAAGAAAGTGTTCTGTCCTTGCTGTAATTGCGGCACAGCTCATCAAAGAAATGCGACAAAGCAAGAAGCGTTATATCGTTATCGTTATAAGTACAACCGGTTACAAAAACTGTCTTTTCATAATTCATAGGCTCAAATGTATAGGCATAAATCGGGAACTTACCACTTGAATCGACAACTGTTTCTTCTACCGAAACATACTCGGGAAATTCCTTAACGAGAACATCCAGAATTGCGCCAAGATATGCATGGTATTTATTGTCGCCCGATACTGACGGAAAATGTGACATCTTCGTAAATTCCGACGGAGAGTACCATTCATCAGGCTCACCGGGCATAACATCGGCATCGCTCAGGCTACCCTTTCTTCGTAACAACTTCAAAAGATCATTGAACCTTATTTCGAGTGAGCCTTTGTATTTATCTATCGCTCCTTCTAGTTCTTTTATTGCATTGTAAACGAAGAGGTTGTCCTCTTCGTACCAGTCGTTTACTTCACCGATACCTTCGTCGATACGGTGAGCAACGGGATTTGTTGTAATAACAACGCCGTCTTCATTCACACCGTAAACAGCAATTCTCAGGATGCCTTCATCTTTAAGACAAACAGCAGGAATTTTGCATTCATCGGATTCGAGCTCTACCCTCGCGTAGTCTGTGCTTCCGAAACCGAAAACCGCCGTTTTAGCAAAGCCTTTCCAGGCATTATCAAAGTTAAAAACGCAACTGTCAAAATCGATACTGCCGCCTGTAGTATATGTATCATTCTCGATTTCGAGACGGTTTGCAGTCGCTTTAAGAATAATTCTATTCACACCAACACCATCTTTCTGTCCTTTTCATAATAATTCTTCAATGCATATGCAGTGTCAAGAATGTCACGCTTCTGGTCATAGAATATGGATAATTTTCTTTTAATTTCGTAAGTGCGAAGGTAATTGTTGGCCATATAAGCTTCATTAAGCTGTTTTCTATACTTAACTATAAGACAATTAATATCCTCAGCGGCCTTAAAATAGTCTTCGCTGAGTTCAATCAGGCTTTTTTCCATTCGTATCTTCCCTTTCCGTTAATAAATTTAAGATTGATTTCAACATTAAAAATCCTGCTGTATCGCTCAAGGATTTCCAATGACGGCAGCTTTTTACCGTTTTCGATTTTTTCAAGCTCCCCTACGGTAATGCACACCGCCTTCGCAAGTTGCTCCGACGTCACCGCGTTTGAAAGGCGGATATACTTCAGCTGTTCTGACAGGCTGATCCCCTTTCTTTCGGAAGCTGATGTTATATTCATTATTTCTCTGAAATACAACGGCTCAATCTCCGTAATTACAAGGTCGTTATGGTACATCACAAGAGGTGTAATAAATTCCTTGATCGTTTCATTCGCTCTCGATATTGTTCTGTAAACATTGGCTTGTGACACACAGTTCTCCCTTGCAATCTGAGCCGTATTTTTTTCATTAAACCAGAATTCCTTGATAAAATGTTTCTGAGTTTCACTCAGCTTTTTTTCAATTATCTCCTCAACAAGTCTTGCTGTCCCGACTTTGCGGATCCGATGAACAAGGCTTTCAACGCTTTCAAGCGCCTCCGTTTCATCAAAACTGCACAATCGCATACATCGCAGAGCAGCACGGGCTTCCTCAACCGAAATCACTTCGTCTGAAATATTTTTCATCTTTACCTCGCTTTCTTCGGTTCTGCGGCTTAATTTAATAGCACATCTATTATTCTAGGAACATTTGTTCGTTTTGTCAATAGTTTTAATAAATTTAATATTATTTTTTTCTTTTCTATTGACAATTTTAATAGTTTAGCTCATAATATTATCGAATATTACATCAGGTGGTTTGCTTATGACAATAATAAAAGACCTAAGACAAAAACGCGGAATAACGCAAAGTGAGTTAGCAGCCCTTTGCGGTGTGCATCAGACTGCCGTCAGCCAATGGGAAAAAGGCCGTACCCTGCCCGACAAAAACACTCTGGTTAAACTTTCAGATATTTTCGGGGTTTCACTCGATACCCTGATGAAGAAAAATGCGCCCGTTAACAAAAACAGTGTTCCCGTTTTGGGATATGTCCGCGCAGGATGCCCGATTGAAGCGATTGAAAACGTCATTGATTATGAAGATATTTCACCCGAAATGGCTGCCAAAGGTGAACATTTCGGCCTGAAGGTCGTCGGGGACAGCATGACACCACGAATCTGCCAGGGTGACGTTGTAATTGTGCGCAAGCAGAACTACATTGAAAACGGTGAAATTGGAGTTGTACTTATCAACAACCTCGATGCTACCATTAAAAAGGTAATAAAAAACGGCACAGGACTTACCCTGATACCGTTCAATAACGACTATGAGCCTCTTGTTTTTTCCGCCGAGGAAATTGTCACTTTGCCCGTCACGATAATCGGCAAAGTAGTTGAACTAAGAGGTAAATTTTAATACAAAAAAGACTTGCAACGTTAAAACATTGCAAGTCTTTAAATTTTAAGTTATTACTCATCCTCATATGCTTCCTGAACAGCATAGTATGAAGGCTTTGGATCACCGTTGTAGTCAACAAGTCCCCATTTTGTTTCAACAGGACATTCAGCCTGACCGCAGACATAGCAGTCACCGCTATCCTGCCAACAGTAAACAAACATACCGATTACATAGTCAAGGTCCATTACCATCGGGATTGTGTCCTCAAAGAACTTTGCCTGGCCCTCAGGAGTATGCTCGTATCTGTAAAGACCGAATCCTTCCTGAAGCTCGGTATAGATATGGTTGCTGTACTCACCGTCGAAAAGAAGATCGCCCTTTTCTTCGTCGCTTCTGTCACCGTAATCTTCAATAATCTCTTCTTTCAGCTCTTCGGGAAGATTATTTATAAATCCGTCAATATCGGCTCTTGCTTCTTTTTCGCTGTTATAACCATACTGCTGAAGAATTGCTTTTTTCTCTTCATCTGTCTTCTGCTCGCCAAGACCGATATAACCGAACTCACAGAGAATAATCGGTTTACCCGTCACGCGTCGTACGAAATTAAGGATTGTTTTAAACTGCTTCGGTGTTTTAAGCACAGGTTCGAAACAACCAAGGTACATATCTACACCAACATAGTCGCAGTACTTATGATATTCCATCATTTTAAAAGGTAATGTAGCCACCGAAAGACCTCCGAGGTTATATCCGATAATAACATCGCCCCTTATCGGATACATCGCTTCAAGCTGCATTCCGATAAAGTCAGCAGCTTCGTCAAGCGTTAATGGCAGAGTGAAACGGTCAATACCCATTTCATTTGTAATTTGGAAAGCTCCTACGATTCCCTTAAGGTCTTCCACATAGAAACGGGCAATATCCTGAATAGCTTCCCTGTCTTCAGGATTTCGCGGATCAAGACCGTATTCCATAAAATCTTCGGGATAAGGCGTAATACCAAAAATCCGGATTCCGTTCTTAACGTATTCCAACGTTTCTTTCTTCCAGTTTACATAACTTTTTGAAAGTTTCCCATCTTCTTCAAACGGAAACGGAATATCATCACGGAACCATTCGATATTTCCGTCTTTGAGGAGTTTATAATCAGGTTCAGCATGGCAGACGCCTTTCATAAAACCGTCAACCTTTTCCTCGGCAACATAAATTTCCTTATCCAGGCAGGAAAAAGGAGTTGCAACAATCAAAGTAAGAAACGGAGTAATTATTGTGAGAAGTAAAGCTATAATTTTCATAACATCTTCCTTTTTTTCTTTTTAACATATACTATCACAACAAAAAGTTATTTTCAATAACGCACGGATAAAAAGTGTTGCTTATTATACAAATCACCCTGAAATGTAAAAAAGAGGTAAGTCTTTCGACTTACCTCTTTAAAAGTTAGTTTAAATTATTCGTTGATAGCTGTAACAACACCTGAACCAACTGTACGGCCACCTTCACGGATAGCGAAACGAAGACCTTCTTCGATAGCGATCGGAGTGATGAGTTCTACGTTCATTGTAACGTTGTCACCAGGCATACACATTTCAACGCCTTCAGGAAGGCTGATAACGCCTGTAACGTCTGTTGTTCTGAAGTAGAACTGAGGACGGTAGTTGTTGAAGAACGGTGTATGACGGCCACCTTCGTCCTTATTAAGAACGTAAACCTGACCAGCAAACTTTGTGTGCGGGTGGATTGAGCCGGGCTTCGCAAGAACCTGACCACGCTCGATGTCTGTTCTCTGGATACCACGAAGGAGAGCACCGATGTTGTCACCAGCCTCAGCATAATCGAGGAGCTTACGGAACATTTCGATACCTGTAACAACAGTCTTTCTCTTCTCTTCTGTAAGACCAACGATTTCAACTTCCTCAGAAAGCTTGAGCTGT
>JAGAKF010000033.1 GCA_017625835.1 Clostridia bacterium | reverse complement strand
GGTGCCTTGATGCTTCAGGAGCTTAACGAGGTAAGGAAAAAGCTGTTATCCTTTGCAGAATATGCAAAAGATGCACAGCCGGAAGAACTTGTTAATTTAATCTCATCCGTTGTTGAGAGAATTTTTATTACCACAGAGAATGACAAGAGAGTTTGTCATATCTTTGTTAAAGGCTGCACAACCGAGGACTATACAGACCTCTTCGGCGCAGCCGATTACATAACGGATAACAATAATCCTTTAATTTTTAATATGTGTGATTCAGAACAGTGTAGAGAACACATACTATTATAAAGTTATCGACGGATATTATTACATCGTACTCTCCACAGAAAGCGATACGGTAAACGGCATGGATGTTTCCGATGCTCAGCTTGAGTGGCTCGACGGTGTGCTCAGTGAAGCTTCAAAAGAGGACAAACCGATCTTTGTTTTCTCTCATCATCCGATAAATTACATAGAAAACGGTTCTTACGACAGAGTTTCGGAAGTTATCAATGACTATGAAAATGCAATCTGCTTCTCTGGTCACACTCACCTTCCCCTTGCTCCGTACTCGGTTTCTGAAATAAACGGAGTTACATCAATCAACCTTCCGCGTTCAACTGAAACTGAGGAAGAAGGCACCCCCTCGTGCGTCGGCGCAGTTATTGAAGTTTACGACAACGAGGTGCTTCTCCGATTCCGCGATTTCAGCACATTTGAATTTATCGAAGGATACGAATACAGTTTCGAATTCTGATAATATAAAGCTAAAATCTCCGACAGCAAAACTGTCGGAGATTTTTATTTTTGCTGATTACGGAAGATAGAATGTGCTCAAAGCAAACAGATAAACTGCCGCATTGTAGAAAACCATAAGTATCTTATATTTTAGCGGTGTTTTATTTCCTTTGACAACTCCGTCGCCGAGAATCGCATCGGAAACGGTAAAACAAACTGCTGCTATCATCATAATGATACGTGCAGGTGTGAGTTCAATCTCAATCATATTCAGCGCAACAGCAACCATAGTCGCAAGCACACACGAATAAACGCCGATAACAGGCATAACATTGTCCTTACGGTGGAACATATACTTACGGTAAACAATACCCGTTCCTATTACAATAACCAGTGCAATCAGGAGATTCCAGGTAAGCTGTCCGCCGTTTATGACAAGATATGCAGTCAGCAGTATATGAGCGACCATAAAAATGCAGGTTCCGAATATAAACGATTTTTCAAGAACATAGTCTGCTACTGCGCAAATCAACAATGATCCTGCAACAAGCCAGGCGATTCCTCCATGCTGAACAGCGCCTATAACGGCGAGTGCTGTACACAAAAGAGTGGAAAACGTCTTGAAAACCGGTCCCGGTTTCTTCCAAAGATGCAGACCTAAAAACAAAATAACAAAAGGTAAAAATCCGAGTGCAATATAATTCATAAGGCAACCTCCTTTATACAGGTTAATTATACCACTCAAATATTTATGTTTCAATAAGCAACATATATAAAGAACAAAACCACCATATTGGTGGTTTTGTACGTCGATTAAATGATTACTCTTTATCAGGCTGTTGGCCGTCGTGTGCGAGCCACTTACATTCAGTGATTTCCATATTGGTAAACGTTGCTTTAAATGATGAATTTTCCGCGCTGCAGGCATAAATTCCAAACCGAATAGTCTCCTTCGCATTAAACATATGACAAATTCTCATCTGTTTGAAATCCTTACCATCAGTGGAGTTTTCGATGCAGAAATCATCTTCCCTGCGGCTTAAACGGAACCACACAGACTTGATTGAGGCATCGACATCAACAGATGACCAGTCCGAATATCCGTTGTTCGTAACGACACTGCCAAGACGCTGTATCTTTTCATTTTCGTATTCCACTGAAGCTTTGAGCCAATTTTCACTGTCAAGATACATAACAACTCCGCTCTGATCGTAACGCACCTTGGTATCAAAATCAGTTTTCACCACAAAAGAAAAGTATTTTTCGTTTGTCTGAATCTGCAAAACGGGAGCATTGTCATTTCTGAAATGATAGTATGTTCTCTGCCACAAATCCGTGTGCGGTTCGGTAATCATTTCAACCTTGTCTTCCGTGATTGTGTACTGTTTCGGAGGCCTTGTCCATTGCAGTTCATTTGTATTGATTTTCATTTTAACACCTCATACACGCTCTGTATTTATCAATATTTCCTTGAAAGAAGTTTCTCTGCATCAGCTTTAGAGATTTTACCGACGTTACAGTCAGCCATAACCTGAACGTCCTTGTCGTTGAGCTTATAGAAGCACCAGATAACCAAAGCGATAACAATACCGATAATCGGCACGATATTATAAGTAAACCAGAGGCCGTCAAGAGCTTCACTTGTCTGCTGGGCGATTGCGTTGATTGACTCAAGATCGGCAAAGCTGCCGACTTCCTGCATTACCCCGTTGATTTCAAACTTCGTCTTAAAGCCGAACAAACCAAGAAGTGCAAGTCCCATTGAGCCTGAAATAGCAGCTGCAAGCTTAACGGCAAAGGTCTGAATTGCAAAGGTAATACCCTTTGCTTCCGTACCTGTTGTGTACTGTCCGTACTCCGCACAGTCGGGCGTGAAAGTAAATGAAAGCACGCCGATAATGCCGAGAGGAATTGAACGAAGCATATATGTTATGATAAAGAGAATGAAATTGCTTCTCGTCGGAAGGATAAGGAAAGACAGAAGAATCGTCGCAACAACGCTGATTCGGAAAAGCTTTGTCTTGTCCATTTTTCTGATAATTTTCGGCACAAGGAGCGCCATAATAAGCTGTGGTACAGCCGCAACAGTACCCGTGATAAGAGACGCAAGAGAATTGTTATAAATGTAATAAGCCATAATCATATGCAGGGTATTGTAGGTCTGAGCTCCTGAATAGAAGATATAGCCGATGTAGTAGATAAGAAGGTACTTGTTACTCATAACATACTTGAGCATTCTTCTTACGGTAAACTGCTCTTCGTCAACAGTCTTGTTTCTCTCCTGACAGTGCTTACAAACAGGGAACATTGTTGCCATTGCAACGATCGCAACGATAATTGAAACAGGACCGTAGCCGAGGCCGACAAACTCGCTGATAAGCACGGATACAAGAACTGTCGTAAGAGCCGAGCCGACACCGCCCGTAATACCCTTGAGGGAAAGAATTGTGTTTCTTTCTTCGATGTTGCTTGTCATCGCTGTGATTATTCCGAAGGCAGGCACATCGCAGATTGTATATGCCGTATCCCAGATAATGTATGCCAGTGCGAACCAGATAAGTTTAACTGTTTCACTTGCGGCAGTGGGAATTATGAAAATCGCAATAGTTGCGAGAGGCGTAGTTGCACAGGCAATTTTCAGCCACGGGATATATTTTTGCTTGCTTTTGAAATTAACCTTATCGAAAATCACCCCAAAAATAGCGTCATTGACAGCATCCCACACCTTTACCGCCAGCATAACTGCCGCAGATTTTACGGGATCAATACCCACAAGAAGAAGGAACGTTGTGAGGTATCCTGCTATCATATTGTAAATCATATTCTGTCCGAAGAAATATGTATAATAGCTTTTTCTCTCGGGTTTCGTTGTCTGCCAGAGAGGATTCTGAAGTTTAGGCTGTTTCTTACTCATAAAGCTTCTCTCCTTTATTCTTCTTTAAGTGCCGCGAGAATCTGTCCTGCATTCTGCAATACGATGTGCGGTTTATCTTCGCTTTCGTCAAGTATCTGCTGAGTAGTTTCTCCACTGAGTACAAGGATAGACGTGATACCTGCATTAAGCCCTGATTTTACATCCGTATAGATACGGTCACCGACAACGCAGGTCTCCTCATCTGACACACCGAGAGCTTCCATTGCAAGCTGCGGCATCAAGGGAGACGGCTTACCGATGACTACGGGACGCTTTTTAGTAGCGTTATAAATCATATCGCAAACACTTCCGCAATCGGGTACTGAGCCGAACTCCGTCGGGCAGACATAGTCGGGATTTGTAGCGATGTACGGCAAATCGGGACGCGTAAGAAGCATAAAGCTTACATCGTGGAGCTTTTGGAAAGTAAGCTCCGTATCAAAGCCCATTACGATGCACTCAGTTTCATTGACATCCGTTGTAACCGTAAAGCCCTCACGGCGAAGCTCCTCTTTCAGAGACTCGGTACCGCAGACATAGAGCTTCTGTCCCTCGTGGTGCTTATGGAGATAGTACGCCGTTGCCTGAGAAGATGTCATAAAGTCATCTCTGCTTGCTGAAATGCCAAGTGAAGCGAGCTTTTTAACGTAATCATCTACACTCTTTGAGGAATTATTAGTCATAAAGAGGTATCTGCGTCCTGTTTTATTCAATTTGTCCAACAATTCTAATGTGAAATCGTAGAGATGACTGCCCAGATACAGGGTGCCGTCCATATCGAAAAGATAAAGTTTTTTGCTGCGAAGCAACTCATTGGTCTGCATCGTCGGATCTCCTTTCGGTTCTGCTCTAAAAATTATTATATTTTTTACTTTAACAGTATAACAGAAACAAATAAAGATTTCAACAAATAAGCAGAGACCCTAAGAAAAGAATAACTGTATCTTCCAAAATCTTTTGTTTTGTTAATTTTTAAAGTATACAATCAATCCTATTGCAAAAATGTATTAATTGCTGTTGCTTTTAATCCTGAAAAGTGTTATGCTTATTATATAAAATTGAAAGGAAGTAAATTCAATGTTAACTGTATTAAACAAGATTATTACACTCATACTCGTACCTATTTATTTCTGCGTTTTATCCCCCACTCATCCTATAATTGTTTTGTTCAACCAACCCAAAGAGCTCATTTCACTTTCTGAAAACGGTGTCGGCACCGCTGAAGATCCTGTGTATCTTACAGCCCACAGAGGTGTTAACGCTCTGGCACCCGAAAATTCTTTGCCGTCATTTGAAGAAGCTGTAAACAACGGTTACTACTCTGCTGAGTGTGACATTCAGCTCACAAAAGACAACAAGTGGGTAGTTATACATAACGCTGAGGTTGACGACAGATTCTGTCAGTTCGGTAAAATCGCTGACCTTACTCTTGAAGAGCTTAAAACCTTCAGCTACTGTTGGGGACCGAATTTGTGGAAATATAAAGATTCCCGCATCCCCACTCTTGAAGAGTATCTTGACGTTTTCGTCGGTACCGATACAAGACCTCAGATTGAAATCGGCATAGAGAATTACGATATGCTTGACACTATTGTTGAAGCAATCAACGAAAGAGATCTTGACGACCAGGCTATTATTCTTACCTACAACCTTAAGCAGCTTGCAGCAATCCACGAGCTCGATCCCGATATTGAACTTTGGTATATGGTTGATAAGATGACTCCTGAAGCAGTTGCCGAGGCAAAAGCGCTCGGTGAAAACGTATGGCTTTCAACCGGCTATGAAAATAACACTGAAGAAGATATCAAGTACGCTCTCAGCCAGAACATCAACTTTAATATGTTTACGATCAACAACATTGAAGACGCCAGAGCTCTTTACGATATGGGTGTCAGATATATGGAAACCGATATACTTTGCAACTGATCGGTATTTCAAGTCGATTCGAACTCCATAACAACAAACCGCGGCCGCTCCCGGAAGGAGCAGTCGCGGTTTTTAATAATTACACTACCGTTTATTCATCTGAAAGATTCGCTTCTGCTTCTGCCTGAAGTTCAGGATCATATGAGATAACAGGTCTTTCATTTTTATTTTTAACCTTACGGTCAACGTAGTTCTTGGTAATTTTCATAACAAGCGGAAACAAAACAACGACACCGATAAGGTTCGGAATCATCATAAGTCCGTTAAACGTGTCCGAAATATCCCACGCAAGAGACGAAGTCATTACTGCACCGAAAATAACTGTAATAACATGGATTATCTTGAAAATAATGGTTGTTTTTGTACCGAAAAGATATTCCCAGGCTTTTGAGCCGTAATGTGACCAACCGAGGACTGTTGTAAACGCAAAGAGGAACATTGCCACTGCGACAAACTTTTCGCCGATATTTCCCCAGGAAAAGACTGAGTTGAATGCACCTGCAACCAGAGTTGCGTCAGAAAGACCGTCTGCAATCGCACCTGTTTTAGCATCAAATACGCCTGAAGTGAGAACCACCAGAGCTGTCATCGTACAAACAATCATCGTATCGGCAAAAACTTCGAAAATACCCCACATACCCTGCTTTACGGGTTCTTTTACGTTAGAGTTGGAATGAACCATAACCGATGAACCGAGACCTGCCTCGTTTGAGAAAACGCCTCTCTTGAAGCCCTGTGTAACAGCTGTGCTGATTGCCGCACCGAGAGTACCGCCGACAAAAGCCTCGGGCTTGAAAGCATTGACAAAAATTGTTTTGAAGGCCGGGATAATCTGCTCATAATTCACACCTATGATTACAAGGCTGCCTGCAATAAAGAGAACAATCATGGCCGGAACAATTTTCTCGGCAACGCTTGCTATTCTCTTGAGTCCGCCCAGAGTGATAAGCGCAACGAGAACCATAATGATTACACCGAGAACAAGATTATAAAGTGAAACTCCGCCCATAACCTGAATTGATGAAATTGCTTTGATATCAAAAGCAGACGCAATATTTGCAACAATTTTATTAACCTGTCCCATACTACCGATACCGAATGATGCAAGCATCGTAAAAATACAGAAAAGAACAGCAAGGATTTTACCGATTGTTTTGCATCCCTTTTTACTGCCGAGACCGTCACGAAGGTAATACATCGCACCTCCTGACCACTCACCGTTTATGTTGCGACGGCGATAATAAATACCGAGAACATTTTCCGAGAAGTTAGTCATCATTCCGAAGAATGCTGCAATCCACATCCAGAAAACAGCACCTGCTCCGCCTATGCAGATAGCGGCTGCAACACCCGCAATATTTCCCGTTCCTACCGTTGCTGCAAGAGCCGTACACAGAGCCTGGAACGGAGAAATCGAGCCTTTTTCTTTTGAATGTCCGATAACATTCTTGCTGAAAAGACTGCCTATTGTGTTTTTCCACCATAAACCGATATGTGTTATCTGAAACACCTTCGTACAGATTGTCATAAGTATACCTGTTCCGATAAGCAGGAACAGACCGAAGCTGCCCCAGACAACACCGTTGACAGAGTTATTTATCTCTGCCACTTTTTCAAAAAAGCTTTCCATAATTAATCCTCCGGATAAATAAAAATAAAAAAGTCGGATTACAGGGCGTAATCCGACAAAAGCACAATTTTCTCCCGACAAAACGGGGAATAAAACTTTGTCCTTTTGCCTGAGAGATTAGCGAAACAGCCTTGCCCCTTCGGCACTCAATTTAATGAGATTCTCCAAAGTTATGTCCGTTTGCAGTCCCTTTCCCTTTCGGGAAGCCTGAGAGCGTTACTCCTTCGGCAGCATCTGCTTCTTCTGCAAACCTCAACCATAGATTATTAAATTTTCAGTATTATATCACTTGTTTTGAACAAAAGCAACTGTGTTTTTAACCAAAAACGAGAATGAATTCAACTCAACTTACCGCAAGATGAATAAAAAGAATCAACGTAAATATCGTAATGTGTCTTTAAAGCTTATAAAAAGGCTTTAACACTAAGAAATATAAACCACAAACTGTTGAAAATGTAAAATTTCTATGATATAATTTTTTCGACTAAATTTTTATTTTGGGGTGTATATTATGGCAAATTGGATTGATAACAAAACCGTAATTCTCACAGGCGCATCAAGCGGCATCGGCAAAATGCTCGCAGAAAGACTTATGAAAGAACACAACTGTAAGGTAATCGGTGTTGCAAGAAGCGAAGCAAAGATGATTAAGTTTGTTGAAGAACTCGGCGACTATGCAAAGCTCTTTAAATACAGACTTTTCGACGTTTCAAGCTACGATAACTGGCAGGAATTCCATAACTGGCTCGTTGAAAACAACATCAAGCCCGACGTTCTTATCAACAACGCAGGCGTTCTCCCCCGTTTTGACAGACTTATGAACTACACTAAAGAAGAAATCGACGAATCAATCAACATCGACTTCTATTCAGCAGCATATTCTTCAAAGATCATGCTTCCTCTTCTTCTCAAGAGTGAGACTCCCGCAATCATCAACGTCGCATCTTCAGCAGCACTTATGGCTCTCGGCGGAACATCAATGTACTCTGCAAGTAAGGCAGCCGTTAAGGGACTTACCGAGGCTATGAGAGAGGAACTCAGAGGCGAAGCTTACATAGGCCTTGTGTGCCCCGGATTTACAAAGACCGACATTTTCAGGAACCAGGGCGAAACAAACGGCATGGACCTTATCAATATGGTTTCAACTCCTTGCGACAAGGCAGTTAACAAGATTCTTCACGGAATCCTTAATAAAAAATCATATATTGTTGTCGGCTTTGACGGCAACGCAATGGGCAGATTCAACAGAATCATGCCTGTTCAGGGTTCAAGACTTTTCAGCTCAGTTATCAAAGCGTTTAAGATTGATCTTTTCGCTTCCACCTTCGGATACGAAAAGAAGGGCGACAAGAAGAGCAAATAATTACGTATTCAAGGAAATGCAAATCATTAAAAACCGAGCAGAGTTCTGCTCGGTTTTATATTTTAAAAATATATAGTATTTTTTATAGTTTATAATTTCATAAAAACTTAATGCTTGGCTAATCTTTTGTACACCTTATATAGCGTATTATATAACCTATATAAAAATTTATTTACCGGCAAATCAAATTCCCCGATATACTCTCTTACTACAGCATTAAACTTAGATTTGTATTTTGATAAACCGTCATTCAGACAGCCTTCAACGCCGCCCATATTTGCATACGCATAATCCATATCAAAAAGATACTTAAAACGGATATAGTGAGATAAATACTGTGGACTAAAGCTTTTGAAATCTCCGTTCATTCCGGCATATAACATCTCAACAGTATTACCGAAACCAACCATCAAAGCTCCGGCAACAAATGTTTCCTGCTTATATTTATACGCTACATTTTCCAATGAAACAATTTCATCCTTCATATTTTTCAAATCTATGGTTAATAATTGACGTTGCTTTTGTGACAGGTTCTCATTTTTAATCTGATTCATTAAATTTCCTATACTTTCTTTCACTTCATTATACCGCTCATTCGGATCCACACTGCATAAAAAAAGAAAAGCTTCGTCCTTATAAACCTCCATCAGCCTATAGAAATAATCCTTATCCCTTAATAAAATATTTTTCCGCTCTTCTGTCATATGCATTATACGGGCAAATTCATCTATTTTTTCAATCCCGTATCTTTCAACCTTTACATGTTTCCTGATCGCGGCATTTTTCGATTTTCTTGCATCTTTTGTTATATAGCTTTCAATATTATGGCACTTTTTAATTCCCATCTGATAACGGGGTTGAATTGTATCTTTCATCTTTTCTGTGAAGCCTGTGTGTATGGCACTGCACTTTTTTAAATTTCCAATAATGCTGAAAGCAGATTACAATAAAGAGTTCGAAAATCTTACCATACTGAAATCCGAGGTTATTAAGGCTATCAAAGGTGAAAGTTCCTTTTCGGCTGATACTCTTTCGGAGCTGATTGCAGAATCTGAAAAGGAGTGCAGCAGACTTTTTGATTTATGTACTGATGCTGAAAAAATGTTGCCGACGGTGAAAGTGTTCTCAAAAACTTATCCGACAGCTTTGATGAACTGATTTCTTGGGCAGAGCTTTATGACGAAGCAAGCTTTGAAAAGAAGAAAATGATTGTAAACTGCCTGATTAAACAGGTGGAAGTTTACAGAGGATATAAGTTGAAAGTTGAGTTTAACATTGACTTTGAGCAGTTTATGGTGGGGTTGGACAAGGTGGCGTAAACTAAAAAGGACTTGACAAACTAAATTCAATGTGTTATTCTTGTCAAAATTCAATTTGAGGTATTATTATGAACGCATATCTTCTCAAAAATCTTGATATGGATATGAATTGGCTTGCACAGGATGATTATCATTCATCAATGGGCAGGCTTATACCTCTATATTCATTTTGGGATAGATAATACTATTTTTCCATATGTTTATAACGGTGTAAGTTGCTGCAGCAACTTACACCGTTTATTTTTTATATAAAGAGGAGGATTTTTCTATGAAATTACTTAACTTGATCAAAAAGAAACTTTTCAAAAAGCACCACGAAATTACAGGAGATTATCTTGTTGATTATTACAATACTCATGATGAAGATGTTCGTCTTTTATCCAAGCACGGCAGAGTTGAATTTTTTACAACTGTGAAATACATTGAACAATACTTGAAAGACGGTATGAAGATTATTGAAATCGGAGCTGCAACAGGCAGATACTCTCATTATTTTGCTCAAAAGGGCTTCGAGGTTGATGCTGTGGAGCTTATTGTGCACAATATTGAGGTTTTTAAAACTAAAACATTGCCCGGGGAAAATGTCAGAATTAAACAAGGTAATGCTCTCGATTTATCTGAATATCCCGATAACAGCTATGATATAACACTTTTGCTCGGACCTATGTATCACCTCTATACATTTGAAGAGCAGAAAAAAGCACTATCTGAAGCAATCAGAATCACAAAGCCTGACGGATACATCTTTGTTGCATATTGTATGCTTGAGCCCTCAATGTTCTGTTGCTTCAAGAATAACAGAATTGACAAACTGATTGAAGACGGCGAATTTGACCCTGTTACACTTGAAGCACATTTTCCACCACATGGTATTTTTAAGGTGTATAGCAAAAACGAAATATTTGATTTAACAAAGAGTTTTGGTGTAGAACGATTGCATTTTGTTGCTACTGACGGTTATACTTGCCATATGAAAGAGTCCGTTGACCAAATGGACGATGAAACCTACGATTTATATCTTAGATACCATTTCAAGACCTGCGAAAGACAGGATTTAGTCGGCATATCACACCACACACTTGATGTGCTGAGAAAGGAGTAGACACTATGATTAAATACCCAAACTACGACAGAAGCATACTTTCGATTGCTTCGTCTGTTTTAAACCATTTTGGTGTTAAAGACTGCCAACACAAGACCTTGCCCGAATTTGATAAATTACTCGAAAAAGACTACA
Organism: Clostridia bacterium; assembly: GCA_017625835.1. Taxonomy (GTDB): domain Bacteria; phylum Bacillota; class Clostridia; order Oscillospirales; family Acutalibacteraceae; genus CAG-488. The sequence goes on along the minus strand of JAGAKF010000033.1, from coordinate 1,317 downwards.
AAAATATTATAGTAATTCTTTTTGACGGTTTGGGAACTTCGGCACTTAACTACCATCTCAAAGAAAATGACTTTTTGAGAAAGCATTATATAACCGATATTTCTTCAGTTTTTCCGTCAACAACTGTTGCTGCAACCACATCCATTTTAAGTGGCTATTCTCCATTGGAATGTGGATGGCTTGGCTGGGACTTGTACTTTGAGGAAATAGGAGAAAACGTTGCGGTTTTCAAAAACACTTTGCAAAGGAACGGTGAGCCCGCCGCAAAATACAACGTAGCTCACAAATACATTCCTTACAAAAACATTATGCAAAGAATTGAAAAGGTCAAAGGCAGAAAAAGTGCTTACTGTGTAGCATTCTTTTCAAAATACCGAATTAAAAGTGTTGAAGATATTTGCAAGACTATATACAAGCTTTCCAAAAAGAGAAAGAAGAAATACATATACGCATATTGGCATCAGCCTGACGGAGCAATGCACGGTCACGGAGTAACAAGTCCTGAAGCATATAAAGAGATTTTGCATATTAACACCGAGGTAGAAAAGCTTTGCGGTAAATTAAAGGATTCCCTTGTAATCATAACTGCTGACCACGGATTGTGTGATAGTGTGAATTTGTTCCTTGAAGATTATCCCCAGCTTTACAATATGCTTAAAATCCCACCATCAATTGAGCCCGGCAGAGCTATGAGCATATTTGTAAAAGATGGCTTACAGGAAGAATTCAAAAATGAGTTTAACCGTCATTTCGGTGACTCATTCAGACTTATGACAAAGGAAGAAGTATTCTCCGAAAACATTTTAGGCTTTGGAACACCACACCCGAGAACCTATGATTTTGTTGGTGATTTCCTTGCTATAGCAACAACTGAAAAAACATTATTTACTGCAAGAGAGGCACACGAATTCGTTGGTGTTCACGCAGGTCTTACAGAAGAAGAAATGACTGTTCCGTTTATAGCCATTGAAACAGAAAAGAGGGAGAAACGATGAACCTGAAACAAAAAATCAAACAGATAAAGTACATAAAAAACACACCTGTTCTTGAAACAGAAAGACTGCTTCTTCGTCCTATTATCCCTCACGATGCAAAAGAGGCATTCGTATGGTTGAGTGATGAAAAGGTTAATAAATTTATGCCGTATAACCTCTACAAAAACACAGATGAGGTATTGCATTGGATAAATATTATACTTCCTAATGACAACAATTTTCACTGGGGAATTGTTCTTAAGGAAAGCAATCTTTTAATAGGTAGCTGTAGCATTGGTCCTGATAAAAAAGAACCTGGTGCTTGGGGTTTCGGTTACAATAT
>JAGAKF010000005.1 GCA_017625835.1 Clostridia bacterium | reverse complement strand
GGCTGTCTTGCTCACAGATGTGAGGATGTCTGCAAACGCGGTGCGATTTCCTTTGACCATAATCATGTCGCACATATCGATAAATCGAAGTGTGTTGAATGCGGTCAGTGTGCAAAGGTATGTCCGTTTGCGGCTATTGTTAACCGTAAGCGTCCTTGTCAGATTGCCTGCAAGGTAAAGGCAATTTCAATAAACGATGATAATGCCGCAAAAATTGATAACAACAAGTGTATCCAGTGCGGTGCTTGTGTATATCAGTGTCCGTTCGGTGCTATCAACGATAAATCTTATATAATCAACGTTATTGATATTCTGAAAAAGAGTCAGAATAATGAAAAATATAAGGTTTATGCAGTTGTTGCTCCTTCAATTTCAAGCCAGTTTACTTATGCGAAGCTCGGTCAGGTAATTACAGGCTTAAAAGAACTCGGATTTTTTACTGTTGTTGAAGCAGCTCTCGGCGCAGATATGGTAGCGATGAGCGAAGTAAAAGAACTCAGCAAAAAAGAGTTTTTGACAAGTTCATGCTGTCCTGCCTTTGTGCAGTACATTAAGTCAGCTTTTCCGGCACTTGTTCCGCATATATCTCACAATTTGTCACCTATGGCAATGCTTGCGAAATATATCAAAGAGACTGACGAGGGAGCAAAGGTCGTATTCATTGGACCCTGTACTGCAAAGAAAGCAGAAGCACAGCTTGAAACAGTCAAACCTTATGTTGATTCAGTACTTACCTTTGAAGAGCTTCAGGCTCTCTTTGACAGCAAGGACATTGATATCACAACTCTCGGTGAAGATGTACTTGATAATGCTTCTTATTACGGAAGAATTTTCGCACGTTCAGGCGGTCTTTCTGATGCAGTCGTTCAGGCTCTGACTGAACAGAAGATTGATTTTACAGTAAAATCTGCTATCTGTGACGGTATCGAAGCCTGTAAAACAGCCCTTCTTAAGAAGAGTAAAAATGTTCTTGATGCAAACTTTATCGAAGGTATGGCTTGTACAGGCGGTTGTATCGGCGGTGCAGGATGTCTTACTCACGGAGAAAAGAACAAAGCGCAAGTTGATGTCTACGGAAAAGAAGCACTTGAAAAAACAATCAGTGATGCGGTTTCAATTTTGAAATAATGCAATATAAAGTTAAAGGGAGCATGACCGTTAAAAGTTGTACTCTCTTTTTCTAATTATTAATTTATTTTATAATATTGAAAAAATGTAAATCTAAAAACTTTGCACCTGAACTCATTTTTACACTTAAAATGAATAAGTTGGATAACTATTTTATCACTCATATTGTATATAAAATGAGCGATGAATGATTGATGAAATGAACGATGAAACCATAAATTTATTTTCAGGCGACCTATCCGCCGACGGTTCACCGCCGTAAAGGTTATAGGGTGAACCGTCACTTTCTCGGTTTGGGAATTTTTCGAGAAGTCACAAACCCATACAAAACAAAGAAAAAAGCCAGGGAACACCTAGTGTTTCCTGACTTTGTTTTTATGGTCGGAGTGGCGGGATTGAATCGTTTGAAACACTCTGCGAAACACGGCAGAACCAATGTATTTGGGATTGGAGGTTCTATTTCACCGACAGAGATTTTAAACAATCATTACAAATTCTACTGAGAAATTCGAGAAGCCTGTCCGAAATCAAGTGTAAGACTGTGTGAAGGGGTGTTAATACGGATTTCTTTATCCTTTCTTTTTGCTTTGCAAAAAACACTGTCATAACGGTCAAACACCGTTTGTATGGTTTTTCCATCAACCGTGAAGCTGCCGTCGAAGGATACATATATTTCACCGCAATTTGTTTTGTAGCTGACACAGCCTTTGGTGAAGACAGTTTTGTTTTGCTTTATTCTTTGCCTGAACTGTTCAAAGGTTTCCGTGTCCGAGTCAGAAAGCTCGGTGATGTACGAGTGGTATTCTCCTCCCCGGCGGCACAGGTCGAATCCGTTTTCGAGGGTCAGACCGTCGGGCAAAGCTCTGCCCTTGAGCAAGCCTTTGGCAGAATCGGAATTGTAAGGCTTGTATTCTAAAGTTCCGTCCGAAATCAGGGCAACAAAAACGCCGTTTTTTCGTGCAAAAACCCTATTGCCGTCAAGCTCAAATTCGTCGTATAAATCACGAGGCATATAGGCGTGGGTAATGTCGCACACGGCACTTTCACCAAGACGTTTTTTCTTCGGTAACTTATAAACCGTTACGTTAACGTTTTCGTGCTGTACGCTCATCGGCCGTCTGCCGTTACCCACCCAGTATCCGGGAGATGCGCCGTATTTACTGTTGCCGTCACCTGCAGGGTGAGTTGTAAAAAGCGTAAGTTCCTCTGCAATGTTTGCCGTCCACACGTGGTCCTGTGCACCACAGGCACCGACATCCTTGCAAATATCCGTGGAAAGCAAATAACGGGAGTTACGGTATGTATAAACATTACCCCTGCCAAGCGCAATTCCGTGCGGCATAATGCTGTGTTTTTCTGCAAATTTCTGCCAGCGAACACACCGTAAAACCGTGAGATTCAGGAATTTAAAATAACTGAGAAACTTGTTTGAATACAGTTTGTTTTTTCTCATATATTCAAGCGTGTTGCGGATAACCTGAGGATTTGTAAAGGTTTCGGCACCTGTTTGCGCCATAATACAGGCGTCGCTTTGTCCGATCAGATTTTCGTCTGCCATATCATCAGGCGACAAGCCACAGCTCATCCTTGAAACAAAGGTTTCATCCGAAACAGCAATATCTTTTATTACTTCGGGCAGAGTGTAAAGTCCTTTTTCAACCGCATCGGTAAAACACAGAACGATGTAATTCGGCTTTTTGGACAGTGAAGTTTCGATAAGTTTTCTTTCCTCTTCGGAAATGTCGGGAAGGGAAAAAATCTTTTTTGTGACTTCTTTTCCCCACAGGATATTCATTGCACTTTGTATGCTGTTGCCGATACAGTTTGCGGCCTTATTGTTGCCGTACATCCTTGAGCTGACCGCAACAAAGCGGTTATTAACGCTGTTTAGTGCAACATCAAGCCAAAGAATATCCATAATTATTTTCATTCGATTAACAGCTTGTTCGTCCTTTGAATAGGCTATGAAATTCGCCATAGGTGCAATATCTTCGGCAAGATAATTGTTGCTTAAATATTCAGAAAATCCGTAGTCAAAGCGTTGTTGCATCCAGGCATCAATACGGATTGTAGCTTTCTGCATATGCTCCGCACCTGTGTTGCCATCATTTGTAAAAATCTCATCTGGCCATTCCTGACCTGCAAGGTACTCACTGACGGCAAACAGAATCTGATGGTTTTCTGACCAGTAGCACATACTGTCGTCACCCGGCTCGTCCATAAAATATTTAAAGCCGAGAAAAGTGCTTTTAATAAGAGCCGAGCATCGGTCACTAAGTGGACAGTCCTTGTAAATTTTAAAAAGCATCTGTGCTCTGAAGTCTGCACAGTCAAAGCGCTTGCCTAAATATTCCGACTGCTTGGAAAGAAGCCGAAACACTTCGTCCTCGCTGAATGACGGATCTGTCTGCTTGCCGACGAGAAACAAATACAAATCCTCAAAGCTTTTACCGTTAATATTGAGTGAATATTTGTCAGCATTTGCTTTGTCGGGTAAGTCAGGTACAGATTTTATGCGAAGCAGACAAACAAGCTGGGCTGCCGTAATTATTACCACAAGCACAATCACGGCAAGTAACAAATAAAAAAATGTCATAGGCTTATGCCATCCTCTCAAGAGCCTCGAGTGTTACCTCGAAGCGTGTGGGACTTGACGAAAGGAAGCTCTTCATTTCTTCTATCATATAGTAAGCCATACGCTGAGGCTCGTTGCCGATACTGCCTGCAATATGGGGTGTAAGTATTGCATTGGGTACCCAGAAAAGCGGATTTATGTACGGGAAAAATTCTTTTTTCAGCACATCAGCCACAAAGGTCCGTGACGGATGAAGAAGAAGTGAGAGTGCAAGTGAATACTCCGCAACCTGTGCACCTCTACCCGTGTTAATGAAAGTGGAATGCTTTTTCATTTTCTTGAAAAGCTTAGCATTGAAAACATTTTCAAGCTCAGGCTTGTTGGCAAGGTGGTTACTGATTATGTCGCACTCGCTGAAAATTGTCTCCATATCAACCAAAGTTACACCAAGCTCTTTTGCTGTTTCTTCAGGAATAAACGGGTCGCACGCATAAACCTCAACATCGAAATCCTTCAATCTTTCCGCAACCATTCTGCCGATTGCACCAAGGCCGATAAGTCCGACCTTACAACCGAAGCAACCCGTTGAAGACTGCGCAAATGCGAGAGAACGCAAGGGCAGGATGCGGTAATACTTAGCCGCCTGGAAAAAGCCCTTTGCCGCAAGTGAAATCTGTGCAACGGTATACTCTGCAACAGGAACGGCATTAGCCGCAAAAGCAGAGTATACCTTTATTCCGCTTTCAAGAAACGGCCGTGCAAAATACTGCACCGTACCTGCAGAATAAAATACAGCCTTGAGGTCAGGCATATACTCGGCAATTTCCTCTTTTGTGAACTGCGGCATTCCCCAGGTGGAAAAGGCAATCTCACAACCCTTGAGAAAATCTCTGTACTCTTCAATATTATTTTTATTTATCCTTGGCGAAAGCTCACCGTACTCACTTAATTTTTCAAGCACCTCAGGTGTATAAACCTTGGAAAACTGGAGCTGATTGCTGCCTAAAAGTGCGATTTTCATTTTTTGCCACCCACCTTATTTTTAAGCTTTTTCATATCATTTACCATTGAAAAGGGGAAACCGAATAGTCCGCAGGGATATGTGTATTCAAGAAGCATATTGCCGTCAAATCCTGATTGCTTCAGCTTGTCGATTAAGGTATCTATATAGCCTGGCCTGAATAACGGAAACTGCTCACGGCTCTGCTCGGAATAGGAAATATGAACGGTTTCAATATACGGCAGCGTACGTTCAATGCGGTCAAGGTCGTATTCAAGCTGTTTATAACGTGACTGGAAATATGTTCTGAAATTGTCACAGCCGACATCCTTGTATATTTTCAGAAAAGCATCAGTATTATTGTTAAATGTGTTATCGTGACATTCGGGGCAGACGATGAGTCCGTATTCTTTGGCTTTCGCACAGATGCTTTTTGTGTCTTCAACTATTATTTTATACGTTAGTTCGTCAGTCTTTTCGCTGTCAGCCCTACCGAGCCACACACGGACACTACGTGCCCCCATAGTGCTTGCAATTTCGCAGATTTCTTTCCACTCATCGGCATTTTTACTGCCCACACGGTAATAACTGCCGAATGAATTTATGCGTATGCCTGCTTTGTCACAAAGCTCCTTCGCTTTTCTTGCATCCGCAATGCTTCTGACGTGAACGTCTCCGCCCCACTCGATACAGTCTATTTCAGCCTTTACGGCTATATCAACTATTTTTTCAAGACTTTTTATCTGACGGAAGGACGTGGATGTAAAACCGAATTGCACAATAATCACCAGCCATACTCTTTATTATTTTTCAGTTTATCATATTAATTGTCGAAACTCAATAAAAAAACCGACAGCATCGAACAAAAGCACGACTTTCAGGTAAGCCGTGCTTATTTTTACTGCTCATTCATTAAATCAAACGCGAGAGTAACACTCCACCCGTAATCTCTGATTGCCTGATATTTCACTCTGAAATCATAAGGCTCGTAAACTTCACCTTTTCTGTTAAAGCAGAAAGGAGGAATCTTGTTTTCGCTGTCATAAAACTCATAAACGGTACCCGTACGGTTATACCACTCATTGATAACATCAAGCGTTTTATTCTTGATGTTCTGTGACAAACAGTGGTGTCCGTAATCTGCAAGTCCCTTTGAAATCATATAGTTATAATTAATCCAGACGGGACCGCGCCACATGTCCGTACCGAAGCTTTTGTCTTTTTTAGATATGCTTGGAACGGGAATTTCCGTGCCGAATTCTTTGGGATTATTAAGATGTTCAACGAGTTTTGCACACTGTTCCTTATCACATACACCCGCAAAAATCGGCAAAAAGGAAGCAACAGAGCTTACCTTACTGAAGCGGTCAGCGGTTATATCGAAATCATAGTAGAAGCCGTTTTCTTCACACCACAGGATACTGTTAATATCAGCTTTCGCTTTTTTGTTCCATTCAGTAAAAAAATCTGAATTTTCTTTATCACCGAGTTCGTCGGCAATTTTCTTCATATAACGGGTTTCGTTTGCTATATAACAGGAGAAGTCAACAGCATAAAGGTCACTTTCCGTATCAAATCTCGGTGAATTGTCCATTCCCGATTCATCGCAACGGTTATTGAGCTCAGGGTTGGTGTGCCAGGAATAAAGCTCCTTTTCGGTCTTTCTTCTGTTATTACGGCACCAGAGCATGAACTTTTTATTATTTTCAAAAACAATTCGGAGGAATTCTGTATCTCCGCTTTTTTCATAAACAAGCCAAGCACCCCAACCTATAACGGGAGGCTGAGTTATATCGGAAATAAAATCAGGCTTTGACATATGAGGGATAAACCCGTCTTCACGCTGAACATCAAACAGAGCAAGAATCAAATTCTGAGCAATCTTTGTGTCAAGATGTCTGTGTCCGATGGCATGAAAGACCGAATCCCACAGCCACATGTTTCGATGAGGCAGACGGTCGGGAGTTGACCATATTCTTTTTATATTTCCCTCGGGTGAACAAAGCTGACTTCGCATCACACTAATGCATTTGGCGTATAGCGGAGCATATATGTTATCACCCGAAAGAATTTTTTCATAGGGCTTTAGTTTTTTTGTCTTAAGCTCATCAAGGTCAAGGTTAATGCCTTTTTCACAAAGGGTAACAACCTCAGCTTCACTTTTACCGTAAGCGAAAGCAAACCTGCCTTCTCTTCTGAGAAGAGCCGTATATTCGCCGTCATTACTGTCGTGTATCTCTGTGTCACCGTTTCTGATGATTTTACATTCACCGTCACATCTTACTAAAACATCTGCGATTTCTCCGTAAGTGCCGACAACAAGATGCCTCTCAGCAAACAGTATACTGAATGTACCTGTAAATGTTTTGAGCTCAATCATATCGGAGGTCACACACTGAATGTCAGGCTCAGCCAGGTTACTCAGATTGCTGAAAAAAAGAGTCCTTCGGCAAAGAGATTCGAATATTATACCGATTTTATCACCTGAAAGTGTGCCTGCAAAATCATCGGTAAATAAAGCATCACCGTCAAGAGCAGAGAAAGCAAAAATCTGTCCTTGACCCCATTTTTTTGGTACCATTATTCTGACTCCTTACACTGTCTTGACTTCTTCAAGTCTTGCCTTCGACTCAGCTCGGATTACTTCGAGCTCAGCCATAATTTTTTCCTTGCGCTTGCCCGTGAAGTTATCAAACATCATAACGATTGCAGGAACAAGGTTGCCGATGATTCCGGGAATTGCAACGAGCAGGAAAATGCCGTGCAATGTTTCGGGTGTCTGAACAGCTTCAACGAGCTGATCGCCGACCTTCTGTGCGCTCTGATAACCGATAAGCGCAAGTCCGCCGTTTACAAGAAGCTCTTTCCAGAGAGCTGAAATTCTTGAAACCATTGTATTGAAAGCAAATACCATACCCTCGTTACGCTGTGCAAAACCGTATTTCTTGTAGCTTTTCCATTCCATGTAGTCTGTCGAGTCGGCAAGAAGGATTCGTCTTGCGGCACTCATACCTGCATTCGGAAGACCGCCGAGCGCTATGAGTATACCTACAATCCAAAGGTTCTTGTAACCGAAGAACAAAAGAAGAATATAGCAGATTGCAGTATGTAAATAACCGAGAACAACAATATCTCTTGACGAAAGCTTTTTGCCGATAAACGGAACAGAGAAAAGACCGCCGTAAGAAAGTGCCGAGCTTCCGATTTCAACATAGGTTTTCATACCGTAATTGCCGAGAGTCTGCTTATAGAAGAAGGGAAGTGAATTGTAGCAGACCTGTCTTATCGAGTCGATACACTGGCTGAGGCAAAGCAGAAGGAGCGGCCTGTTGAGTAAAATGAGTTTATAGTCGATTTTGACTTTTTTGTCGTTTCTCGGAGGAAGCACAAGGTTTCTTTCCTTGAGTGTCATACAGGGTACGAGCATTGTGAAAAGACCGAGTATGCCAAAAAGAGCTGCAACAGAGAAGAATGCCCATTTTTCTGAATTGTAATCTCCGTCCATCATATCAATGATAATGGGAACAAGACCGCCCGGAAGCATAGAGCCGAGAGTCGATGCAACCTGCGCAACGGTGTAGAAATTTTTTCTTGATTTTGCATTGGCAGTCATTCTGACTGAAAGAGTTGAGAGTGCCACATCAAAAAAGGTGTCGGCAATATTGAATGCAAGGAAGAGTATGAAGCTCCATATAAAGTTGAATGTTACCGATGAAGACGGAACAACAAAAAGGAGAATAGAAGAAAGGGTAAAGGGGATTGCAGAGGCTCGCATAAACGTTCTTGCATTACCCTTGCCCGAACGGTTACCGTCAAGAAGAGCACCGACAATAGGTGCAATAAGAATATTAACACCTGTCGTAGCCGATTTCATAGCAACGATCTGTGAGGACTTGAGTCCCATATAGTCATACATAAACTGGTCAGTATATGTACCAACGCAGTCCTGACCCATACAGTTGCCGAAAACGCCCGAAACGTAACCGACCTGTTCTTTTAAAGCAACATCAGGATTATTTTTGAAAGATTCAAATTTTTCTTTTAATTTACCCATTTTGTTTTCTCCTTGTACCTATTTGTGGTTGTATATTCTTTCGGCAGTGTAAGTACCGTCTGCTTTGATACTGAGAAGCGTTGCGCCCTGAATCCAATCGCTTTCGGGGGAATCAAACTTGGTTTCCATATTGTAAACACCGTATCCCGACGGCTGAATATACGAGAGAAGAATGCCGTCACACATAACACCGAAATCGTTGACGTGGTCGTGACCGAAGTAAACTGCCTGTGCACCGCCCTTTTCTTTCATAGCATCAAAAAGACCTGCATCAAAACCTGATTCGCAGATACTTTCTCTTTTTTCACCGTAAAGAAAATCGTCTTCGCTGTATTCTCTTTCGGCTTGATACAGAGGAATGTGCACAACCGTTATTGATTTAAATTTGCCGTATTCGGCAGTGAGAGCATCGTGTTTATCTCTATACCACTGTACCTGTGAGGTCTTCACACCGTCGTAAACTTCGCCGTCTTTGGTGACACCGTATTCTGACTTGCTCTCATCGGTCATATAGCTGCCAGAATCCATAAAGAAGAATACTTCTTTGAGCGTGTTATCTGGATTAAGAATGCTGATGGTGTAATTTCCGTTCCCGTCAACATCATCCTTACCGTTTTTCATCAGGCAGTGATCGTAAGATGAAAATATATTAACATTTTCCTCTCTTGAAACCGCGAGAATACCTTCACCCTCGTGATTTCCTAAAACTGCCGCCCAATAAACTCCCAAATTTTCCATAAGCTCCGCAAGCTCAGAGGTTATCTTTCTGTTTAAGCCTGAGGAAACGTTGTCGCCTCCGAAAATAACAAGGTCAGGTTTTTGTTCTGTTATATTTTTAACAATGTATGTAACGGTCAGATTGTCCTTTGCGTTTTTACCGTTAAGGTGTGTGTCGGTAAACATCAGCACCTTGAAGTCGCCGTCACTCTTCTTTTTTACAGTAACACTGTCTTCGGTCTGTGAAACAATTTCAACATCGTTCTGCATTTTTTCGACCGATGAAATATCATAGGAAAGCCCCTGTGAGCTTTTGTAAATCACAAAACCGCCTGCTCCGATTATTACTGTAAGAACAAGAGCAAGGATAATTTTTACAGCTTTTTTCACACATACAACCCCCTTTATATTTCCTTATGATAATATAATATATCTATTTTATTACGTTTTCCTTGAATATTTTGATGTATTTCAATCAATTTCTTGACTTTTTTGATGTCTGATGATATTATCAAAAAAGAATGAGGGTGCATAATATGTATCATTTCAAATTTGACCCGGCAGAAAGGTTTTACTACCACCACGGAATGAATAAAAGAGTTGTCGAAGAGGGGGCTTCATGGCCGCATTACCATTCTCTTTATGAAATATATTTTCTTGAGGAAGGTAACTGCACCTATTTCATTGACAACAAAGTCTATAACGTTCAGCCGGGTGATATTGTAATTATTCCTGACGGTATAATTCACCACACAAAATACGATAACATAAAGCATTCAAGAATACTTATCAACTGCAACCGTGCATACATACCGGATTCTATGCAGTCAAATGTTTCTTCGGGTAAATACTTTTACCGAAATCCTTTTATAGTTGATGAAGTAAGAAAAACTCTTGAAAAAATAGAAAATGAATATAATCTCAACGACTCTTTTTCAGATGAAGTAATCTCCTGCCACACTCATTCGCTGTTTTATCTGCTTATGCGGAATGCAGAGACCTGCATTGACATTGATGACGGTAACAAAATAATTGAGCAGGCGGTGGCATATATAAAAGAAAATTTTTCGTCGGATATAACTCTTTCGTCTCTGGCTAAAAGGTTTTCCGTCAGTCCGGAGCATTTTTCAAGGTTGTTCAAAAAGGAAACAGGATTGGGTTTTTCAAAGTATCTTAACTCGTTAAGACTGCAGTATGCCGAACAGCTTCTTAAAAGTTCGGAAGGGCAAAGTATAACTCGGATTGCCGAAATATGCGGCTTTGATGACAGCAATTATTTCTCTAAAAAATTCAAGGAAGTTTACGGCAATTCCCCTAAAAAGGTACAGAAGAAAGGTTAAGATATTGCAAAAAAATATTTGAAATGAGATGGGATTATGAAAACATTAAAGCCGAAGCTTTGCAGTGCAGAGTGTATAACAAAAATTGAAAAACCTGTGCTTACAAAGGACGATATACCCTACGAAGCATCGCTGATTTTTAATGCAGGTGTTGCTAAGTACAACGGCAGATATGTTATGGTGTTTCGCAACGATTACGGACCGACAGAGGAGACCTTTCCTGCTGTACGTTTTAAAACTTCACTCGGTCTTGCGACAAGTGATGACGGAATAAAATGGACTGTAAGTAAAAAACCAATTTTTGATAACAAAAATCTTTTGCCTGAAGATGAGATGAAAAGACTTTACGACCCGAGAATTACAGTTATAGACGGTAAGCCTTATCTGTGTATGGCTATGGATACAGCTCACGGTGTTCGGGGCTGCATTGCTGAGATTGATGATAATTTTGAAAAAATCAATATTATCAGTGCCTCTGCTCCCGATAACCGTAATATGGTTCTTTTCCCTGAAAAAGTAAACGGTAAGTATGTCCGTCTTGAAAGACCGTTTCCCGTTTATTCAAGGGGAGGCAAGGACAGATTTGACCTCTGGCTTTCAACTTCACCTGATCTCGTTTTCTGGGGAGAAACAGAGCTTGTTCTCGGCGTTGAGGATGTCCCTTATGCCAATGACAAAATCGGACCTGCGGCACCGCCGATAAAAACTGACAAGGGCTGGCTTACAACCTTTCATGCCGTTGATATAGACAGCAAAAGAAGAAAGCACGGCTGGGAAAGAGCGTGGAAGAAAAGATACTGCGCAGGAATTATGCTTCTTGACCTTAATGACCCGACAAAAATCGTCGGCATGAGCAAATTACCGCTTATTGCTCCCGAAACTTACTACGAAACACAGACGGGCTTCCGTCAGCACGTCATTTTTCCCGGCGGAATGATTTTAGAGGATGACGGAGAAGTGAAAATTTACTACGGTGCTTCAGATACAGTAGAGTGTCTTGCTATGCAGAAATATACAAAGAGCAGATTTATAGAAAACGGCTACCTCAGTGCAACCAAAAAGCAAGAAAACACTTTTATAGAAACGCATTTTCACGATTTTTATGAGCTGGAGTTTATTG
>JAGAKF010000032.1 GCA_017625835.1 Clostridia bacterium | reverse complement strand
TGGATATGTCCACCGAGAAGCAGAACGCAGAGCATGGATTTTGCGGAAAGCTCCCAGTTTGCTCCGTGCTCGTCCTTTCCTCTCAATCTCACGTCACCCTCAACCTGAGTAACGATTTTGTTGAACTCCTGCACGTCGTTCATTGTAGTAAGCTCAATTTCGTATTTCATTTCTTTATCCTCCAATTATTCGTATAAGTCAGCTCAAGATCATGTTGGCAAGGAGATAAGTCTCCTCATCAAATGTCTTCGGCATATTCAGCGCTTCGAAAATATCGTAGTTAACGATTTCACAGTTCTTCAGAGCGATTACTCTGTTTCCGATACCGTTCTTCAAAAGCTCCACGGCAGCGTATCCCATCTTGGATGCAACGACTCTGTCGCGTAAGGTTGGGCTTCCGCCTCTTTGAATGTGACCGAGAATGGTTGCGCGGCTCTCGATGCACGTAGATTCCTCAATCTGCTTTGCAAGCTCTCTGACGTCGCAAAGTCCCTCGGAAACAACGATAATAAAGTGGTTTCTTCCTCTCTTTTGTGTCTCTCGGATCTTCGTGATAACTGCTTCGGGATCGTATGTTTTTTCGGGAACGATAACAGAGGTTGCTCCAACGGCAAGACCGCATTGAAGAGCAAGATCTCCGGCACCGTGCCCCATAACCTCAACGACACTGCAGCGGTCGTGAGAGCAGGCGGTATCACGGAGCTTATCAACAAGTTCTACAACCGTGTTCATTGCGGTATCAAAGCCGATTGTATAGTCGGTTGAAGAAATATCATTATCAATCGTTGCGGGAATACCAACGCAGGGAATACCGTGAAGGGAAAGATCTCTTGCACCACGGAAGGAGCCGTCACCGCCGATAACGATAAGACCTTCGATGCCGCTTTCCTTGCAGTTCTTAATTGCCTCGTTGATACCTTCCTCGGTTTTAAATTTCGGGCAGCGAGCTGTGTAAAGCGCAGTTCCTCCGCGCTGGATAATATCGGATACCGATCTGATATCCAGGTCCACGAAATGATTTTCAATCAATCCGTTATAACCTCTCATAACGCCCTTTACTTTGATTCCCATAGCTTCCGCACTGCGGACAATGAAGCGGACGGCAGCGTTCATTCCGGGGGCGTCCCCGCCGCTTGTAAGTACACCAATCGTCTTTATAGCATTTTTCACCTTTCGTCGGATTTCACCGTGTGATAAGTTTTATTCTGGTAAAAGTATACCACAAATTAAGGAAAAACGGAATAGACGTAATAAAACAAAAGATGGATAAAACAATACTGATGATGCGAAAAGTGTACGATTTAATGCACAAAATTTATTTTGGATGTTTTGTAGGTCGTTATAATATATATAAAATAATATTGTAAGCAAAAAAGCGGAGCTGTTCGTATTGAGCAGATCCGGATACATTTATTTCAATTTCTTTCGGTATGCGGTCGGGGAAAGTCCCGTGCTTTTTTTGGAAAGTCGGCTGAAATAGTACTCGTCGTCATAGCCCACCATACTTGCGATCTGCTTGATGTTATGATCGGTATTTTCAAGAAGGTTGATCGCACTTGTGATACGAAGTGAGATAATGTATTGGATCGGCGTTACCTTTGTGACCTTTTTGAAGGTTCTGTTGAACCAGCAGTCGCTCATGTGGCGGTCAGCAGCGTAATCCTTGATGCAGATATTTTGATTGTAGTTTTCATTGAAGTAATGCGTTGCACGTTCAACCTCGTTCAAAGCATCTGAGTCAAGCTCGGTACCTTCCTTCAAAAAGCGGTTGATGATCAGGAAGATGTGACGTAGATTCATGTTGAGCAGATCCTCGTAGTTGACACGGCAGAGCTGAAGCTCCTGGATCATCTGCTTATATAGCCATTGGTAGTCGGGAGAAGTGCCCGTAAAGAACACTTTTTCATCCTTGGACATTCCGTAATAGTCAAGAAGGGTATCAACGTCGGAGCCCGTAAAGTGGACCCAATAGGTCTCCGGCTTATCCTCAAGATAGATGTTATAGAATTGTGGGTATCTGGGACGGAAAAGGATCATATTGCCCTTGGTAACGATTCGCTCTCCATCCTCTTCGTACAAATGCAGCTTTCCCGAACTGATATAGAGAAGCTGGTAGTCTCCACGCGGTTCCGGTCGAACCGTTTCAAAAACTGGTGTCTTTTCAAGACGGAAGTATCCGGCAGCGGTAACCAATATCGGCTTACTGGTATCAACAATGTCCTCGTGCATCTCGCCTATATAGGCAGAATTTGTATACATAAAACAACCTCCCTCGTCAGAGTTTTAGGCTGGTGAATCATCCTTCAATCAATATTATACATCAAATTGACCGAAAAATCAAGAGAAAATACTGTTTTGTCCATTTTTTGTTTTGTTGAGTCAATTGTAAGTGTAAAAAGAACGATGTATAATACGGGTAGAATACACCAAAATATCCAAATTTGACTTTTTTGCGTTCGCTTTAACTCGAACGGTGAAATTTTGAAAACGAATTGCTTAGAAAAAACGTGATGAAAAAGTGAGATTTGACTATATGTAATTAAAAGGAAGAAACTTTTTCCGGGGAGAGATCAATGGGTTATTAGTTGTGCTTTGATGGCTCTGGAAAGAAAGTGCATTAAATTGACCAATTATAGCGCATACAGTACTGTTTTGTCCATTATTTGTTCTGTTGTGTCAATTGGAATCGTTCCAAAAATGTGTTATAATATTAACGAAAACAGAAAGAGTTTGAGGACTCTGAGTTGTAAGAGGTGATGAGCATGAACATTCAAAGCGTCTTGTCCAATCTGAATAAAGGAGTATACAAAGAGGCGTTCTCGCGGCTTTACGGAAGCTCCGAAAAGGCTCAGGAGTATCAAACGAAACGATACATAAAAGCCGTAGAGAGCTTTTCAGATCTATTCCCGACGAGGAACGACATCAACCTGTATTCCGCACCCGGCAGAACCGAGATCGGCGGAAACCACACAGATCACCAGCAGGGAAGCGTCCTTGCAGGAGCGGTCAACCTTGATGCCATTGCAATTGTATCCTTCCATAACGACGG
>JAGAKF010000031.1 GCA_017625835.1 Clostridia bacterium | reverse complement strand
GCTCTTGCTCTTGCGAAAAACTTCTTCACTGTTTACCTCCTTGTTCTGTGATTTTTCGCTTGGGGGTCAACGCAACACAATCATAAGCACCACCTCTTTTCTGTTTTTGGGCATAAAAAAACGGGGTAAAGTTTAGATGATAATTTCATCCTCTTTACCCCGTGATTTCGGTATTAAATTGTTTCATCGTGCGTCTCGGTTCTCCTTCTGCCGCTGACGGTACAAAGCAAGAGCTTTCACTATGGTATCTTCCATTTGCTGCTGCGAAGTTCCCGTAGGAAAGTATTTTTCAATTCTCTCCATTGGAATTTTGACCTTTGCCTTTTGATTGGGTTTCTCCTCAAGCATAATCTCGCGGATCGCTTCGGTGTCGAGCTTGCCTTCTTTACTCAAGGCTTTCATTCGGATCGTTTGCGCGTGAGACGGAAAGACCTCCTCATCGTCGATGAAATCCACCAAATCTCGCATTTCGTCCTCCTGCAAGTAAGAAAGCTCCACCGCAGGTCTCATACCGATTTTACCCTCATCGACAAATTCAAGCAATTCGGGAGTCAGCTCATTGAGACGGATATATCGGCGCACTTGTTCGTGACTATCACCTGCATCAGCACCTATACGCGAAGCAGTAAGAGCTTCTTTACCTTTTAACTTCTCCACCAGTGGTGGACAAGTTAAATCTGTACGCTCTCCTTGTTTTTTCATCGCGTCCATTTTCATTTTGTACGCTCTCGCCTTTTCAGAGGGAAGAATATGCTCACGTTGGAGATTAGAATCGACCATTTCTATTACCGCTTCTTCTTTTGACATTTCTCTGCCAATCAATGGAATTTTCTTAATTCCAAGTAATATGCAAGCGTGTTTTCGCCTATGTCCCGATATAAGCTCATACTGATCTTCACCAATCTTTCTTGCTATAACGGGATTAAGCACACCGTTCATTTCTATGCTTTTTACAAGCTGAGCCATACTCTCATCGTCTTTTACAAGAAAGGGATGACCGGGAAAATCCTTTATCAAACTTATATCTACGACACGAACCTTCTCACGCTTTGGCTCATCCTGCTTTGTTTCATTCCCTTTTATCTCCTCATTGGGTTCACTCATTTATTCTCTCTCCTTTCCTCTTGTGCTTATATTTCTTTGATCTCTGTTTCTCGCTGACCTTTACTGCATCAAGACCGTATGCGCTGATTGCCAACGCATAACAAATCATTCGGAAAACGTCAAAGTCCACAACTTCATCATTGGAGAGGTCAAGCAAATCTGAATGTGCCGAACCGTATTCAAGATCCAACGCGGTTGTAAAGAGATTGTGCGGGTTCACGTCAATTCCTTTGATTGTGAGTTCAAGAGCCGAGTAAACAACACAGTTTCTTTCAAGAACTTTTTTTGTTTCGACCCAAAGGCTCTCATAAGCGGAAAGCAAGAAGATCTGAGCAATAAGGTTTTTACTTGCTTTTCTTGTATAAGCAAGACCTTCATAGAAGCGTTTACGGTGTCCCGCATCCAAGAAGCAGCTTTTCAGTTCCGCTTCACGCTCAATGGCGAGACGCAGACGGAATTGAAACACGTTATCTCCGATGCCCGAGAAACAATATCTCATCATTTCCCCGAAAGTACAGGTATGAGCGCGGATGCGTTCATCCATACAGCAGCACTCCTTCAAAGCGCACTTGCCTTTTGTCGAGTACAGACAATTACTGCATCGACAAACAAAGCTCTTATACGGGAACCCG
>JAGAKF010000004.1 GCA_017625835.1 Clostridia bacterium | reverse complement strand
AGAAAACTGCCGACATCCGCTTGGCTCAATATGAGTCCGGCACAAGAACACCCAAATCAGATTTAACCGAAGCGCTTGCCGATGCTTTGGGCGTTTCTACTATGGCACTGAATGTTCCTGATATTGATACGGATCTCGGCTTTATGCATACCCTCTTTGCATTAGAGGATATTTACGGTTTAAAGATTGACAAGCTCGATGACGAGGTTTGTATCCGTCTTGATAAAAACAGAGGAAGATCTTACATTTCGTTGCTTGAGCGTTTTACCGCTTGGCAGAAAGAAGCGGAGAAGTATCGCAACGGTGAAATCAGCAAAGAGGAATATGATCGTTGGCGTTATACATATCCCGAAGTAGAGGTACAGCGCACAAGGGAAGTTCTTGATGAAATGCGTAAGAACTAATGTACTATAGGAGATAAGAAATGGAACAAATAAAAGAATTTCTAAAATCTCTTTGGGGGTTGGAAGCTGATCAAATTGCAATAATCTCATTAGCAGTAACTTTATTACTGTTTGTGCTTGGGAAAAGAGCAGAAAACAGAATAAAAATGTATGAAACCCGCAAAGAAGAATATAAAAAACTGATAGATTTCTTTGTTAAAGTTTTTGCCAACGCTGGTAAGGATGTTGAAAATTTAGCGAAAGACCAAAAGTTGAAAACGCAAATTTTAGAAATGGGTGCTTCATTAGCGATATTTGGTTCAAGAAAGCTTTATAAAACCTACTGTTTTTATCGATGGATCACTCTTGATGAGCGTTTGCAAAAAAACAGATGGTATTCCAATGATATGGCTATGTACTGCGTAGGTGAAATGTATCAAATAATGAGAAAAGAAATCGGCTTAAATAGTGATTTAATTCCAGTTGATATACCTGATCTATTATCTTTTTACATAACCGATTTCATCAAACCTGAATTCAAGAAGAATTATTATAAATATCGATTTAGAAAATTCGCGTTGAAATCTGCAATATTTTGGGGAAAGGTCGAAGACTTCCTACCAATTGTTTGGATATACAATTGCATTATTAAACCGCTATTTTTCACACTCTTTTGTATTATCCGTTTTCCAATAAAGTTGTTACTTATTACTCCTATAAAACAAATCAAAAAGTGGTGTACCAAAACTAAATAAAAAAGAGCTAACAGACTTTGTAACAAAAATCTGTTAGCTCTTTATTTATGAATAATCTGAAATTGTTGTCAAAACGTTGTCACGAGGCTTTTTGAAACCTCGAAAACCCAGTGTTTATGAGGGTTTTCAGCGTTTTTGGTATTATTCCCACTCGATTGTGCCTGTCGGCTTCGGAGTGAGGTCGAAAAGGACACGGTTGATGCCTTCAACTTCGCTTGTGATTCTGTCTGTGATTTTGTGAAGAACAGCGTATGGGATTTCTTCGATTGTAGCTGTCATAGCATCCTTTGTGTTGACTGCGCGGATGATTGCGGGCCAGCCTTCGTAACGGCTCTCGTCCTTAACACCAACGCTCTTGATATCCGGCACAGCGATGAAATACTGCCATACTTTTTCTGCAAGACCGCAGTTGTCAAATTCTTCGCGGAGGATTGCATCAGCTTCGCGGAGAGCGTGAAGTCTGTCGCGTGTGATAGCGCCGAGGCAACGAACGCCAAGACCGGGACCCGGGAACGGCTGACGGTAAACCATTGCGTGAGGAAGACCGAGAGCTTCACCAACAACTCTTACTTCGTCCTTGAAGAGGAGCTTGATCGGCTCAACGAGCTGCATTTCCATTTCTTCGGGAAGACCGCCTACGTTGTGGTGAGATTTAACTGCCTTCTTGCCCTCTGCCTGCTTGATGCTTTCAAGGATGTCGGGGTAAATTGTACCCTGAGCGAGGAATGAAATGCCGTCAAGTTTTGCAGCTTCTTCGTCGAAAACCTTGATGAATTCTGCACCGATGATTTTTCTCTTGCTTTCAGGGTCGCTTACACCTGCAAGAAGGTCGAGGAAACGGTCTGTTGCATCAACATAAATGAGGTTTGCATCGAGCTGATTTTGGAAAACTTCGATAACGGTTTCGCTTTCGCCCTTACGCATAAGTCCGTGGTTAACGTGAACGCATACGATCTGCTTGCCGATTGCCTTGATGAGCAATGCTGCAACGACTGATGAGTCAACACCGCCTGAGAGAGCGAGAAGAACTTTCTTGTTGCCTACCTGCTCCTGAACAGCTTTTACCTGCTCAGAGATGAAAGCCTCTGCGAGCTCGGGGGTGGTGATTCTTTCCATTGATTCGGGTCTTTTGTTCTGATCCATAATACTGACCTCCTGACAAAGTATTCGAGAAAAACTCGAAGTGAAAATTTTAATGTAGAAAATTATATCACAACGTTTTTTGAATATCAATATTTAATTGAGTAAAAAAATGCACTTTTTTGATGCAATTTTTGTTACATTTAAGACAGAAACAATTTTCGACCATATGCTCATATAAATTCGGGTTTGTAGAGCAAAGGCGATGCCTTTGCAATGATGCATCCGCTGTGCGGATATGTGAATGATGTTCGCTACGCGAATGATGTGTTTGCATTGCAAACATTAAGGGTCTGCGACGCTAAAATATAACACCTCGACTTTGATAGTGCCTGTAGGGGAGGCGTTTCGCCTCCCGCAAAATTGCACCGTATCTAGTGGGACGGGAAACCCGT
>JAGAKF010000030.1 GCA_017625835.1 Clostridia bacterium | reverse complement strand
TTGATAGTGCCTGTAGGGGAGGCGTTTCGCCTCCCGCAAAATTGCACCGTATCTGACGGGACGGGAAACCCGTCCCCTACGTGATGAGTTGAATAAACAGCGTAGGGCGGTGGCTTGCTGCCGCCGACAGAATTTATAGATTTTCATTAAATCATCCCGACAAACCTGAATTTGTTGAACAGTATAAACTTTTATGACATATACGCAAAAACAGCCTGTACCTTTCGGTACAAGCTGTTCGTTGTTATTGAATTACTGCTTTGCGCCCTGATCAAACTTTTCAAGCACCTTGACTGATGCGGCGAAGCAATCAGCAAGACAAGATGCATTAAGAGCTTTGGGAGTATCGAGTCTTGTGTGGTAGAAATCAGGAAGTGCGTGGTTAAGAGCTGTAACGCCTGTTGCACGCATACCTGCCTGTGCAAATGCAGCTGAGTCTGTTGCACCGCCGAGAGGAGGAACCATACCCTTCTTGCAGGGGATATTAAGTTCTTCACAAGCTTCGATAAAGAGGTCAGAAACGTCCTTGTCAACCTTAACTGTGCCGTTGAGGTCACGGTAGTTTACCATAAGCTGTTCGTTCTGTGCGATTGTATCGTAGGAATAAACAAATGTCGGAACGTCGTTGAACTCGTCCTTATGCTTTCCTGCCCAAGCCTTTGCACCGCGAAGACCTGCTTCTTCTGAACCGGTAAGAACAACGCCGATTTCTGTGTTTTCAAACTCAATGCCTTCATCCTTGAGCATCTTGAGGATTGCCATACCGATGTAACAACCTGAAAGGTTATCGTTTGCGCCGTCAACTATTCTCTTCTCGTTCCACATAAAGTAGAGACCAAACCAGAAAGGAACGAAAACAAGAGCGATAAGACCAAGTGTCTTTGCAAGTTCGGGATTAGCATCAAAAGCTCCTGCAAGCTTAGCGATTGAAATTCCGAGTGTGTAGAACGCACCGAGGAAACAGATCATCATATGGATATCAAATCCAAGGTATGTAAACTTATACTTGAAGGGCCATTCCCAAGCAGCGTCTGTATGACCGTTGAAGATAATTCTGCGCTTTACTTCGCCTGTCGGCTTTTTGAAGCCTGCTACGTTGTGACCTGTCTTTTCTTTAAAGAACTTGTCAACAACCTTTTTGTAAAGACCGAACTGGAGCACGCAGAGAAGAAGTCCGAGTGCGATAAAAACAACCGAGATTGCGGGTACAAAGAAGTATGCTGCGAGAGCGATGAAACAGAAGGTAATTGTAAAATAAATCCAGCCTAAGAATGAGTTGGGATTTTCCTTGAAGCCCTCTACGTAAACGCGGTCACAACCGAGCTTTTTCATTTCCTTGGCGCAGTATTCTGCAGCCTGCTTTTCGCCGAGGTCACCGGGGCCTCGCTTTTCAAACTTTTTGCAAATATGAGTAATTTCTTTAATCATATATTTTGCAGCGATGTCTTTTTTGTCAATAATGCTTTGAAGATTCATTCTTACAACTCCTTAAAAGATTTGCAAACATTTTATCACAAACTGTTGCAAAAATCTACAACTTTTTGATAATTATTTTGCATTTTAAAAAAATTTTTAGCAATTTTTACAGTTTCAGTTGCATCTGCCGCATAATAATCGGCATTTATCATTTCAGCGTAAGATTGGGTAAGCACTGCACCGCCTACGACTACTTTCGCATCCGTATTTTTATGAACAAGTTCAATCGTTCTTTCCATTGCAGGTACCGTTGTCGTCATCAGTGCAGAAAGTCCGACGAGCTTAACGTCATTCTCTTTCACAACCTCGAGCACCTTTTCCTCCGGCACATCCTTGCCGAGGTCGATTACGTCATAACCGTAGTTTTCAAGAAGAACCTTTACGATATTTTTGCCGATATCGTGAATGTCTCCGTGAACTGTTGCGAGGATGATTTTTTCTCCCTTTTTCTCTGCCGTGTCTTTCGGCATAGATGCTTTGATAACCTCGAACGACGCCTTGGCACTCTCAGCACTCATCAGAAGCTGAGGAAGAAAGATCTTGTTTTTCTCAAATCCTTCGCCGACAAAATCAAGCGCAGGCATAATGTATCCGTTAATTATTTCAAGGCTGTCCTTTATTCCGACAAGCTCCTGTGTGCACTCAACGGCTTTTTTCTTCATACCCTTGATGATAGCTGTTCTGAGGTCCGCTTCCTGAGCTGCTGTCTGAAGCGCCTGCGACTTCGAAACATTCGCAATATAGCTTTCGCAGTTATTATCAAGCCCTCTGAGCGCCATAAACGCATAATAAGTGTTCATCATTGAATCACTCAACGGATTGATTATTCCCGCGGAAAGACCGTTTGAAAGAGCCATATTGAAGAAATTTGAATTGACAATCTCTCTTTCTGGCAAGCCGAAGGAGATATTGCTGACACCAAGGATTGTTTTTACACCGAGGGTTTCGTTAAGATACTTAACTGTTTTAAGCGTTTCGTTTGCACCCTGCGGATCTGTGCTGATTGTCATTGCAAGAGCGTCGAAAATGAGTTCGGATTTGTCAATTCCGTATTCTTCTGCCTTTGCGATTATTTTTTCGGCAATTTTAATTCTGCCGTCTGCAGTTTTTGGTATGCCGTTTTCATCAAGGCAGAGGCAGACCACAACCGCACCGTATTTTTTAACGAGAGGGAAAACCGAATTCATCGATTCTTCCTTGCCGTTGACGCTGTTGAGCATCGGCTTACCGTTATACATTCGCAGTGCCGTTTCCATCGCGATGAGGTCAGCGGTATCAATCTGCAAAGGTAAATCCGTTACACCCTGCAACGCTTCAACAGCAGAACGCATCATTTCGTTTTCATCAATCTCGGGAAGACCGACATTGACATCGAGGATATGCGCTCCCCTGTCCTTCTGCGATACACCTTCGTTGATAATATAGCCGATATCTTTATTTCTTAAAGCTTCCTTAAAAAGCTTTTTGCCCGTCGGATTAATTCTTTCACCGATAATAATCGGCTTTTCCGCAAAATTAACGGTTTTAGAGTAAGAAGAAACTCTTGTGCTTTTTTCCGCACAAGGAATAAACGATTCTGTTTTTCCGCAAGCTTCAACAAGAGCTTTGATATGAGTCGGAGTTGTTCCGCAACATCCGCCGAGATACGAAACACCGAGGGATGCGATTTCCTGCATTTTCTGTGCAAAGCTTTCCGCATCAACATCAAAAACAGTTCTGCCGTCAACGCTTCTGGGGAGACCTGCGTTCGGGTTGACAAGCATCGGCAAAGACGTAAGACTTCTCATCTTACGTGCCAACGGCAACATTTCATCAGGGCCGAGGCCGCAATTCATTCCGATTGCAGAAACGCCTAATCCTTCAAGAGTTGTTACCGCTGTTTCAATGTCAGCACCTGTGAGGAGGCGCTCGTTCGAATCAAACATCATTGAAACGAAAATCGGCAGATCACAGCTTTCCTTTGCTGCGAGGACACCTGCTTTGATTTCATAAAGGTCGGTCATTGTTTCAAAAAAGATTATATCAACTTCGTCCTTTGCCGCAAGGATAACCTCTTTATAAAGATTATATGCTTCTTCGAATTCGAGATCACCCGAAGGCTTAAGAAGCTTGCCCAAGGGGCCCATATCCAGTGCAACTTTCTTGCCTGTTTTTTTCGCAAGCTTAACAGCCGCTGATACAATTTCCTGCACGTTATCGAACTTAAGCGAATTCGCGCCGAACGTGTTCGTGCTGATTATATCTGCACCTGCGTTGGCATAGGCTTCGTGAACGCTATATACCAATTCGGGATTTTTCAAATTAAGGCTTTCAGGCAATTCTCCTGCTTTCAGACCGCCTGCCTGAAGCATTGTGCCCATTCCGCCGTCAAAAAACTGAATCTTATTCATTGATTATATCACCAAGTCCCTGTGTGATTTTTTCTGCGATATCGGGTTTGTTCATCGTATATATGTGAATGTTATTAACACCGTTTGCAAGGAGGTCGACAATCTGCTCCGTTGCATAGACAATACCGGCCTGCTTCATTGCGGCATTGTTTGAGCCGAAACGGTCAACAAGCTTCGTGAACTTTTTGGGAAGCTTACAACCTGCAAGCTTGACTGTTCGTTCGATCAGGTTCACATTGGTAATCGGCATAATTCCTGCAACCAACGGCACATCAATGTCCTTGATAGCACACATTTCTCTGAAATTATAGAAAACTTCGTTATCGAAGAACATCTGCGTTGTGAGGAAATCGAGACCGCAGTCAACCTTTTCCTTAAGATAGGCAATATCCGTTACCCTGTTTTCGCTTTCGGGATGAATTTCGGGGTAGCAGGCACCGCCGACGCAGAAATCGCCAATAGAATGGATTTCTTCAATCAGCTGGCTTGCGTATGTATAGTACTGCTTATCTGGGAAAACAAAATCCTTCGGGATATCTCCGCGCAAAGCAAGGATGTTTTCGATTCCGTTTTCCTTGAGCTCATTGACAACCGTATGAATTTTATCCCTTGTTGAAGTAAGGCAAGTCAGGTGCGCAAGCGGAGTTATACCGTTTTCCTTGACGGAATTTGCAATTTCCGTAGTGAAACCGCTTGTTGTTCCCGCCGCACCGTAGGTTACACTCATAAAAGACGGTGAAAGCTTTGCAAGCTCGTTTATAACAGTCTTTGTGCTTTCAATCTTATCCCACTCTTTAGGTGGAAAAACCTCAAAAGAAACGGTAACTTTATTGTTTTTTATTATGTCTTTTACCTTCAAAGTAAACACCTGCCAAAATCTATTTTTCTGTTTTTAATAATATCACTACTCAAAAATATTTTCAACTTTAAAATACAAAAAGGTGTTTCGTTTTACCGAAACACCTTAAACATTCGTAGTAACTCTATCTTAAATTACTTTGCAACGTCAATAACTCGATTTTCACGAATAACATTGACCTTGATCTGTCCGGGATACTCGAGTTCTTCCTCGATTTTCTTAACGATATCCCTTGCAACCAATACCATCTGATCGTCAGATACGGCTTCAGGCTTAACCATAATTCGAACCTCACGGCCTGCCTGGATTGCGAATGATTTATCAACGCACGGGAATGAGCTTGTAATTTCTTCAAGTTTTTCAAGTCGCTTGATGTAATTCTGAAGATTCTCACGTCTTGCACCCGGTCTTGCTGCTGAAACTGCATCGGCTGCCTGAACAAGACAAGCAACGATTGTTTTAGCCTCAACGTCACCATGGTGAGCATGAATTGCGTGAGTAACTGCTTCGTTTTCTTTATACTTCTTAGCGTACTCAACACCGAGTTCGATGTGTGTACCTTCCATCTCGTGGTCAAGTGCCTTACCGATATCGTGAAGAAGACCTGCACGCTTTGCTGTCTTGACATCTGCGCCTAACTCCGCAGCCATAAGACCTGCAATGTAAGAAACTTCCAATGAGTGGTTAAGTACGTTCTGACCGTAACTTGTACGGTATCTCAGCTTGCCAAGCTGTTTGATAAGTTCAGGATGAATACCGTTGACGCCTGCGTCGATAGCGGCTCTTTCACCTGTCTGCTTGATTGTGTGTTCAACTTCGCGCTTTGACTTTTCGTAAAGCTCCTCAATTCTTGTGGGATGAATACGTCCGTCTGCGATAAGTTTTTCAAGAGTAAGTCTTGCGATTTCACGGCGTACCGGCTCAAAGCAGGATACGGTGATTGCTTCAGGTGTGTCGTCAATGATAAGGTCAACACCTGTGATTGTTTCGAGGGTTCTGATGTTTCGACCCTCACGGCCAATGATTCGACCCTTCATTTCGTCGTTCGGCAATGCTACTACAGATACAGTTGCATCTGCACTGTGGTCAGCAGCACAACGCTGAATTGCCGTTGCGATAATTTCACGAGCCTTTTCTTCAGCTTCGTCTCTTGTCTTCTGCTCATAATCAAGAATCTTGACAGCTTTTTCGTGAACAAGGCTGTCTTCAAGAGTTTTGAGAAGATAATCTCTTGCCTGGTCTTTAGTGTAGCCTGAAATTCTTTCAAGCATTTCAATCTGGCTACGCTTGATTGTTTCAATTTCTTCCGCTTTGGATTCAGCTTCCTTGATTTTTGAAGCGAGAGTTTCTTCTTTCTTTTCGATGTTCTCTATCTTCTTGTCAAGGCTTTCTTCCTTCTGAACGAGTCTGCGTTCCTGTCGCTGAAGTTCACTGCGACGTTCACGGTTTTCACGTTCAGCTTCCGAACGCTGCTTATGAATCTCGTCTTTTGCTTCGAGGATAGCTTCCTTTTTCTTTGACTCAGCCTTCGAAATAGCCTCGTTAAGGATTCTGGTAGCTTCCTGCTGAGCTGAGCCGATAACTGATTCAGCAACCTTTTTACGGTAGATGATACCAATCGCAACACCAACTGCAAGAGCCACGAGCACTGAAACAACAATGGCAATTACAAATATTGATGTTTTAATCAAAACTTAAATGCACCTCCTGTTTAAATTTTAAAATCCATATTCAGTTTAATTAAATCATATACAACAGATTGTGTAGTGGTTAGCGTCAGGAACAATCCGTTGGAGACAGCTAAATTTTGGCATACTTAACTATCATCCGTTTTATTTTAATACAATTCAATACCCATGTCAAGCGTAAACCGACACTTTTATGCTTTAATGTATAAAAAAATTGAAGCTTTACAGTAAATTATATTTAATAACTGAAAAAATTAAAACTGTTTATTGCATAAAAGAAAACAGCCGGTCGCCCGACTGTTTTAATGTTAAATTATGCTTTTGAGGAAATCGAAGCCTTTTGCGACTCCTGTCAGGGGGCTCTCCTGTCCCTCGTATTCAAGAGTTACCCATCCGTCATATCCGACACCCTTGATTAAATCAAGGCACTCTTTAACGGGAACAACACCGTCTCCGAGAACTGAACCGCAGAGGTGGTTGTCCGCTCTTGTACGGAAATATCCGTCCGGACGTTCTTCGGACTTATCCTTATAATAGAAATCCTTCACGTGAGCATAAGCGATGTAATTCACGCCCACCTTTACTGCATCGAGTGGATTTTCATCTGCACACATAAAGTTTCCGATATCAACAAGCCAACCGAAATTCTCGTGATCAACCGCTTTCATAAGTGCTTCAACGCGGTCACTCTGCTGGCAGTAATAGCCGTGGTTCTCAACCGAAGTTTTAATGCCCTTTGTTGCGGCATATTCAGTGACCTCACGGCAACCCTTTGCAAGAGTCGGAAGATACTTTTCAAAGCCTTCGAGAGAAAATCTTTCCTCTTCGGGGCCGCCCGTAGCATCGTGGCGCATAACCTTTACACCGAGGATTTCAGCGATATCAACTTCGCCCTTGAGACGTTCGATTTCGCTGTCGCAATCTCTGTTGACAAAATCTGCACCGATTGCATAGTTTGTGATCGGGAGGGAAAGCTCGTCCGAAAGAGCTTTAAGTGCTTTTGCGTGGTCAAGCTTTGCCACACCCTCGGGAGGATTGATTTCTGCAAACTCAATGCCGTCAAAGCCCTGCTCCTTCGCGAGGCGCATACGGCTGAAATCATCCGTGCCTAAAGCTGAATAACTGTAGCTGCTGACAGAAATTTTCATAATCAAACACCCATCTTTGTATTAAGGAACTCTACTGCCTTGCGGATATCGCGTGCAGGATCGTCTCCGACTTCACGTTCGATTGTAAGGAATCCCTTGTAGCCGATATCCTCAAGAGCCTTGAGGTATTCATCCCAGTTTACGCTGCCTTCGCCAAGAGGAACCTCGATAAAGGAGTCGTGAGTAACGATGTGAGATTCAACCATACCGTAAACAATTTCAGGATCAACAAAGAAGTTCTGCTTGCCGTCCTTAGCGTGAGTATGTACGATATAATCCTTGAGGTTGTGAACAGCCTTTGCAGGATCGTCGCCTGTTACCATAACGAGGTTTGCGGGATCAAGGTTAACGCCGACACCTGTTGAGCCGAGAGAATCAAGGAAAGTTTTGAGGGTTGCTGATGTTTCGGGGCCTGTCTCGATTGCAAAGTGAGCATTGATGCTGTCTGCGTAACGGCTGAGCTCGAAGCAAGCCTCCTGAAGAACCTTGTATCTGTCATGGTTCGTATCTGAGGGAACAACACCGATATGAGTTGTAACAACATCTGTTTCAAGCTCCTTTGCAAGGTCAAGAATTCTCTTTGACTTTTCGATCTTTGCAGGGTTACGGTCAGCAAATGCGAATCCGCCCCCACCGAGGTCACCGCAGAGAGCAGAAATTACAAGACCGTTATCCTTAACGAGATTAAGGAAATCTTTTCTCTGCTGAGCTGAAAGATTTTCGGGTGCCATTTCACCGCTTGTTGAATAAACCTGGATACCCTGAGCGCCAACCTCTGCAGCCTTGACAACTGCATCTTTGATCGGCACACGGAAGCTGTCTATAATTACACCGATAGGAAATTTATACATAATAATCGCTCCTTTTGCATTTTTAACCATTATATAAAAAGCAGAGAGAAAATTCAATACAGAACGCAAAAATAAAAAATATAAAAAAGTTTGAAAAAAGACTTGATTTTTGTTTTGCTTGGTGATATAATACCGTAGCATTAAGAAATGTGCTGCTAGCTCAGCTGGATAGAGTGTTTGGCTACGAACCAAAAGGTCAGGGGTTCGAATCCCTTGCAGCACGCCAATGAGAATCGTTGAAATCCCAAGGGTTTCAACGGTTTTTGTTTTTTGTGCAACTTTTAATTATGAAAAAAAGCACACAAAAAAGCACACAGAATCGGTAAAAATCCAATCCGAAGCGTTAATGCACGGAAAGGATTTATTTTTATGGCAACAGTAATTGAAAACAAGAAGAACGGCAAAACAGTTTCTTTCAAGTTCCGTGCGTATCTCGGAAGAAACGAAATCGGAAAGCAAATCAATAAATACACAACTTGGTTTGCACCTGACGAATTGACCCCTGCAAAAGCTCTGAAAGCGGCAGAGAAAGCCGCGGCAGAGTGGGAAATTAAAGTGCGTGAGGAATACGAAAAAGAAGTTTTAGAACCACAAAGAAAGCGTGAAAGACTTATAAATGAGGGTCGAATACCCTTTACAGAGTTTATACACAGTTTTTGGTTTCCTCTTGCGATTTATGACGGAGAACACAAAAGAACAACAATTGACTTTTACACCAATATCAGCAAATTCGCTGATAACTATTTCAAAGACAGAGCAATTCAAACTATAACTGCACACGATGTTCAATTATTTCTCAATCATTTGAGAACAAAAGAGAAATCACAACGAGGTACACCACTTTCACCAAAGACAATAAGACACATATACAGATATTTATATACTGTGTTTTCATTTGCTTTGAAACAAGATTTCATCACATCAAATCCGATAGAAAAGGTTGATTGTCCGAAACTACCGAAAAAGAAAGTTGACGCATTGACAAAAGAGCAAGCAGAGCAATTTTTCTCCATTGTCGAAAATTGTCCTCTTGAATTTAAATGTATGCTTTATCTGATGATAACAACAGGAGTTCGCAGAGGAGAATTGTTAGGCTTGCAATGGCAAGATATAAGTTTCACTAATTCAACAATAGAAATCAAGCGAAATGTTGTTCACACAGCGAAAAGCGGTGCGTTAGTAGATACACCGAAAACAGAGTGCAGTTTCAGAACGATTCCGTTAATTCCAAAAGTCAGATTGTTATTAGAAGATTATCAAGCAAGCAACGAACACAAATTCAAATCAAAAGACTTTCTGTTTCCAAGCAGTACAGACAACACAAAGCCGCGTGACCCCAATTCAGTTACACGCAGAGTAAAACGCTTTATGAAAGCAAACAATCTTCCTGACCTTTCTCCGCACGATTTAAGACATTCTTGTGCAACGCTGTTATTAAGTAACGGTGCAGATATAAAAAGCGTACAAGACATTTTAGGACATACGGATGCAAGTACAACATTAAACTTTTATGTTCGTTCTGATTTGCAGAATATGAAGAACGCAACAGAAAAATTCGGTCAAGCATTTGGCTTATAAAACAAAATCGGGAGAGCGTGTGCTCTCCCTTTCTTCATTTTATCGTTATATTAATATCTGTCAAACGAGCTTGCAATTCTTGCATTATTCGGTCAGAAATGATTTTCTTTACCTTGTGACCGTTGAATATCTCGCCTATTCCGTCAATACCAACCGAAACAACGCTTTCAACATCGTATTGAATCGCCCCTAAAAGCCGCTATAAAGCATTGTTATATATCTCTGCGGATATTGCCGGAACAAGGTCATAAATCGCTTCCTCGGCAATTTTACGCATTTCTGCTTTGTGTTCTTCGGCTCTGCCGCCGTGACCGTCTCTTGTGTATGTTGCATTTGGCGGATTGCTTGTGCCTGCGTAATTAATTCCCATTTTTCACTCTCCTATCGGGGGGCGGTTTCGGAAAAACAGAAAACCGCCCTTTTTGTTTTACTATATACCGTGGAACAAAGTTTCACGAACTCTTGTTCTGAAATATCGTTTTCAAAGTATTAGTCAACGAATAATAATCACAACAATGTGAAATATCATTCAGAAACATTTCTGTATCACCGTGATATTCCTTTTCTATATAACTTTTGATTATATCTTTGATGAAATATATATCCTGAACACATTCGCTCAATTCCTATAAAAGGTCAGCAATATATCCGTAAAACTCAATATCACCGCATTCCGTTTTTCTGCGGCAGTTGATTATTTCGTTTTCATCGTGATAAATACTTGTTGTATAGTCCATATAACTTCCTCCTTTCACTCTCGGTGAGTTCTTCTTTTTCTAACAGTTGATATAATTCGGTTCTTTTTTCATCACCGTATTTATCCATACCGTATTTCATAAATCTTTCTAAATCGTTTATCATTACATATTCGGGGGGATATTCCTTTTTGCCTTTCACCCCCTTTGTCTTATTCTGTTTTATTAATGTATTATCTGTATTATTTCTGTTTGGAGTTTCAGAAATAACAAACTGAATTTCAGAAGCGACATTCTGCTTTTCAGAAAAGTTTTGCTGATTTTCAGAAAGCGGCACTTCGTAAAAACAGAAAATGTTACTTTCTTGTGTTATCGGTACTAAATACCGTTTTTCAATCAAATCCTTTACTGCACTATAATAACTGTCTTTTTTTATACCCCATTCAGCACACGCTTTCTGACTTAATTCAAATCTGTAATTATCCTGATTCTTGTTGAAATAAGTCCATAGTTTAAACGATGAACCTTTCAAATCTTTCATTGCCTGTTGTAATGCAATCAGATTCATTGTCGCAAATAGATTTTGACTGTTTCTTTTCGTTCTCGGTGAAATCT
>JAGAKF010000029.1 GCA_017625835.1 Clostridia bacterium | reverse complement strand
ATAAGATTGAAAATGAAAAGTAGAGGTAATCCATTACCTTAATCGCATCACAACAAAGCCATCTTTCGGTGGCTGCTTTAAAAATTGAATATGTAGACAAAGTTACAGGTTATTCCGTTGCTGATTTGATGCGGTAACCTTGGAACTGAGCCATTAAAATAGCCTGCTCAACTGTGATCTCACGAGTTGTCGGAAGAACATCAGATTTTTTGTATAAATCTGAATTATAGTTCTCGCCATTCTTAAGCATGTGGTACAATGCTGTAAGAAGCATCCTTGCAATAGCAATGATCGCTTTCTTATGACCGCGACGTTTCTTAATGCGAAGGTAGCGGTTACGAATTTCAGGATGCTGTTTGCTCTTGATCGCAGCGTTGGCGCACTGCACAAGAAGAGGTTTGATATAGCATCCGGCCTTGGAGACCCGGACAGATTTTTTCTTCCCTGCACTTTCATTGTTGGTTGGTGTAAGACCAGCCCATGAGCATAAGTGTTTCGCCGAAGGAAAAGCCTCCATGTTTGTTCCGATTTCGGAGATGATACCGATAGCGGTAAATGTGTTCTTAAAACCAGGAGCGGTTAGAATAATGGCAATTTCCTGCTGATAGGGATTGGCGAGCGCAAGAATGAGTTTTTCTAACTCTGCTTTCCGGGCTTCAAGGTTATCAAAATGATTTTTAATAATCTTTAATTTCGCAGCCTGTTCCGGAGTGATATATCCGTCAATGGCGAGTTCCAGTTCAGGGAGTTTATCTTTCATGGAACCATGAATTAAAGATTCAATATCAAAAGAAGTATCATCAGGATTTTCAAGGATCTTAGCCATAATCTTTTGAGAACTTTTACCGAAAGTGTCCGAGACAACGTTTCCCAACTGAATGTTGGAAACCGTGAGACAGTTCTGGTATCGGTTCTTTTCACTGGACTTAAAGCAGGTCAGTTTGAAACGGTAACGCATAAGGTCACGGAGCTGACGAATGTCAGCAGGAGGCATAAAGCTACCGGCAACAAGATCATGCTTAAAAAGGTCAGCAATCCATTTCGCATCTTTCTTGTCAGTTTTTTTACCACGGATAGCCTTAACATATTTAGGATGAGCAAGGACAATCGAACAGACTTTTTCTAAGACGTTGTAAACCGGAATCCAGTATTTACCAGTAGATTCCATACAGATATCCTTGCAATTGTGATCGAGCAGCCATTTCAACAACTGTTTCAACCCCTTCGTGTAGGTTGAAAAGTGATGGCTCTCATAGGTGGTAACGCCTTGCTTATCAGTCTTAGCAATGCAAGCCACTACAAAGTTTTTGTGGACATCAATACCACAACAAATTTTGTACACGATTTTTAAAGCCATAGGGACTCCTTTCAAAACAGAAATGTTCAATAGAATTATAGGGAGAGACGGCATTGACTGAACGCCTGAGCCATAAACGAAGTTGTTTATACAAAGATAAGATTACGTGCTTGGTGTCACACTTATTTGTGCTTGAAAAGGCGGACTACACATATAATTATTCGGTCATTCCAAATGTGGAACAGCCCACTCACCTTCCCGTGATTTGTAGTATACCGAGTTCCCTATAAGAAGAATTATAAGAAAATAAATCGCTCAAGCCAATGTTTTCATAACGTTTTGTGCCTTGAGCGAAGCGAAAGGAATGGAAATAATTATGACAAAGATTGACATCATTTCCGGTTTTCTTGGAGCCGGAAAGACCACATTTATCAAGAAGCTTCTGCAGGAAGCGATCGCAGGCGAGCAGGTAGTGCTGATTGAGAACGAATTCGGCGAGATCGGTATCGACGGCGGATTTTTAAAAGATTCCGGCATCGAGATCCGTGAGATGAATTCCGGATGTATCTGCTGTTCTCTGGTTGGCGATTTTGGAAAATCTCTGGAAGAGGTTCTGACCAAATATCAGCCGGAGCGTGTCATCATCGAGCCGTCCGGCGTCGGTAAGCTGTCTGACGTTATGAACGCAGTGCGCGATGTGGCAAAGAACCTGGATGTGAAGCTGAACAGCGCAGTAACCGTTGTTGATGCAAGCAAATGCAAAATGTACATGAAGAACTTTGGTGAGTTCTTTAACAACCAGATTGAGAATGCAGGAACTATCGTTATGAGCCGT
>JAGAKF010000028.1 GCA_017625835.1 Clostridia bacterium | reverse complement strand
CTCGGCAACGGCGAGCTTACAAAGAAGCTTACTGTAAAAGCTGACGCTTTCTCAGAATCTGCAAAGCAGAAGATTGAGGCAGCAGGCGGAAATGCAGAGGTGATCTGACATGTTTAGGACACTTGCTAACGCATGGAAAATCCCCGATCTTCGAAAGAAGCTTTTGTTCACAGCATTGATCATTCTCATCTTCCGCATCGGTGCAGCAATTCCTGTGCCGTTTGTAAATGCCGGTCAGGATGGTATTTTCAACGATAGCGTAATGTCCGGTACATTTATGGAGTACCTTAACATGATGACAGGTAACGCATTCAACTACGGTACGATTTTCGCAATGTCAATCACACCGTACATCAACAGCTCAATTATCATTCAGTTGTTGACAGTTGCTATTCCTGCTCTTGAGCGTCTTGCAAAAGACGGCGAAGAGGGACGCAAGAAGATTGCTACAATCACTCGTTATTGTACAGTTGTTCTTGGTCTTCTTCAGAGTACTGCTTATTACTTCTACCTTCGCGGTAACGGCTTCCTTCTTGAGGATGCAGCAGGCGTTCGTTTTGAAGGCATCGCAGCAGTATTCCAGGCACTCGTTATTATTCTCTGCTTAACAGCAGGTACAGCATTGATCATGTGGCTCGGCGAGCAGATTAACGAAAAGGGTATCGGTAACGGTATTTCAATCATCCTCTTTGCAGGTATCGTTGCTCGTGTTCCGACAATCTTTGCTCAGCTCTTCAGCACAAAGGCAGGCGGTTACTTCCCGAGAGGCGGAGTTTACTCAGTTCTTTCGGTCGCAGTTGTAATTGTTCTTCTCCTTATGATTGCTTATATCGTA
The DNA here is from genome assembly GCA_017625835.1 of Clostridia bacterium. Lineage (GTDB taxonomy): Bacteria > Bacillota > Clostridia > Oscillospirales > Acutalibacteraceae > CAG-488. The sequence goes on along the minus strand of JAGAKF010000028.1, from coordinate 16,486 downwards.
TGGATGGATAATTCAGAGCGCCGTATTCCTGTTCAGTATGCAAAGAGAGTTGTTGGTCGTAAGATGTACGGTGGCCAGAGCACTCATATTCCTATGAAGGTTAATATGTCAGGTGTTATGCCCGTTATCTTCGCTTCATCAATCCTTTCACTTCCTCCGACAATCAACCTTTTCATTGGTGTTGAAGCAGGAAGCAAGTGGTATGATTATTTCTTCCGCCATTTCCAGAGTGATAGCTGGGTATATGCAATCTTGTATTTCCTTTTGATAATCTTCTTTGCATATTTCTACGCTTCAATCCAGTACAATCCGATTGAAATGGCAAACAACATCCGTAAAAACAGCGGTGCTATCCCGGGTATCCGTCCCGGTAAGCCGACTTCTGATTACATTCAGAAGATTTTGTCAAGAATTACATTGCTTGGCGCTCTTCTTCTTTCAGTTGTTGCATTGTTCCCTGTATTGTTCCAGTTGGTTACAACGGCATGCAAGTATCCGATGCAGATTTCGCTCGGCGGTACATCAATAATCATTCTTGTTGGTGTTGCCCTTGAAACAGTTAAGCAGCTTGAATCACAGATGATGATGCGTCACTACAAGGGATTCCTTGATTAATTAAAGGAGATCGAGTTATGAAATTAATTCTTCTCGGAGCACCCGGTGCAGGTAAGGGCACACAGGCAGAGGTAATCTGCGACGCTCTTAAAATCCCTGCAATTTCTACGGGCAACATCATCCGTGATGCTCTTGCTAAGGGCACGGAGATGGGACTTAAAGCTAAGTCTTATATAGATGCAGGTCAGCTTGTTCCTGATGAGGTCGTAATCGGCATTATTAAGGACAGACTTGCAAAGGATGACTGTGCAAACGGTTTCATCCTTGACGGTTTCCCGCGTACAATCCCTCAGGCAGAAGCTCTTGATGCTATGGGTATCGAAATCGACCGTGTTGTTGATATCGAAGTTTCTGATGAGAAGATTGCAGCGAGAATGTCGGGCAGACGCGTATGCAAGGCTTGCGGCGCTTCTTACCACTTGGAGTATAAAGCTCCCAAGCAGGAAGGTGTTTGCGATGCTTGCGGTGCTGAGCTTATTCAGCGTAAGGACGATCATCCCGACACAGTGCTTGAAAGACTCGCAATCTACCACGAGCAGACCGAGCCTCTCAAGGACTTCTACTCAAACAAGGGCATCCTTAGAGTAGTTGAAGGCCAGGAGGAAGTTGCTGATACTTCAGCTCTTACTCTCAAGGCATTGGAGGATTAAGCATGATAGTGCTCAAAACGAACAGAGAGCTGGCTCTCATGAGAGAGGCTTGCATCATTTCGGCAGGAGCATTAAAGTTAGCAGGAGAAGCTGTCCAACCCGGCGTTACAACCGCCGAGATAGACAAAATAGCCTATGATTATATTAAGAAATGCGGCGCTGAGCCAAACTTCCTTAATTATAACGGCTATCCTGCTACGGCATGCATTTCCATAAACGATGAGGTTATTCATGGAATTCCGAGCAAATCCCGTGTGATTAAAGAAGGCGACATTGTCAGCATTGACCTTGGCGCGAGACTGAACGGATTTAACGGCGACAATGCTGCTACTTTCGCTGCAGGAGCAATAAGCTCTGAGGCGAAGCGGCTGTGTGACACGACCAGAGAAAGCCTGTATGTTGGCATTCAGAAGGCTGTTGCAGGCGGCAGAGTCGGTGATATAGGTTCGGCAATCGCACAGTATTGTGAGGAACGCGGCTTTTCAGTAGTCCGTGAGTTTATAGGTCACGGAATCGGTCGTGCTCTCCATGAGGAACCCAGTGTTCCGAACTATGGAACACCCGGTAGGGGAGTTCGCCTGCTGCCGGGTATGACGATCGCTATCGAACCGATGATTAATATGGGTTCGGCAGGAGTAAAAACATTACCCGACGGCTGGACAGTCAAAACCAGAGACGGTAAGCTGTCAGCTCACTTTGAACACACTGTGGCAATAACACCAAGTGGTCCAAAGATACTAACTCTGCTTTAAGGAGGTTCAGTCAATGTCAAAGCAGGATATGCTTGAACTTGAAGGCGTTGTTATCGAGGCTTTGCCTAACGCAACATTTCAGGTTGAGCTTGAAAACGGACACAAAATTTTAGCTCATATTTCGGGAAAGCTCAGAATGAATTATATTCGCATACTTCCCGGAGATAAGGTGACGGTTGAAGTTTCGCCATACGACCTCACCCGTGGACGAATAACATGGCGATCAAAATAAGCTAAAGGCTAATTTTTCAAGGAGGGCATTCAAATGAAAGTCAGACCTTCTGTAAAGAAAATTTGCGAGAAGTGCAAGATTATTAAGCGCAAGGGAAAAATCATGGTTATCTGTGAGAATCCTAAGCACAAACAGCGTCAGGGTTAATTCCGACGCAAACCATTTATGGAGGTGCAACTGAGAATGGCGCGTATATCAGGTGTTGACTTACCGAGAGAAAAGAGAGTTGAAATCGCTCTTACTTACATTTTCGGTATCGGTCGTAAGACAGCAAGCGACATTATCGCTGCTACAGGTGTAGATCCTGACATCAGAGTTAAGGATCTTTCAGAAGATGATGTAGCAAAATTGCGTGAGTACATCGATCACAATGTTAAAGTTGAAGGTGATCTCCGCAGAGAAACTGCTTTCGATATCAAGAGACTTATCGAAATCGGTTCATACCGTGGCGTACGCCACAGAAAGGGCCTGCCCGTAAGAGGTCAGCGCTCAAAGACAAACGCTCGTACACGCAAGGGTCCGAAGAAGACCATTGCTAACAAGAAGAAGTAATTTAGGAGGGATAATATGGCACCTAAGGGTTCCGCTAAGAAGGGCACTGCAACACGCAGACGCCGTGAACGCAAGAATATTGAACGCGGCGCAGCTCATATCCAATCCACCTTCAACAATACTATCGTTACCATCAGCGACACACAGGGTAATGCAGTATCATGGGCTTCAGCAGGTGAGATGGGCTTCAGAGGTTCAAAGAAGTCAACTCCGTTCGCAGCTCAGACTGCTGCTGAAGTAGCTGCAAAGGCTGCTATGGAGCATGGTATGAAAACTGTTGAGGTTTACGTTAAGGGTCCGGGAGCAGGACGTGAAGCTGCAATCAGAGCATTGCAGACAGCAGGTCTCGAAGTTAGTCTTATCAAGGACGTTACTCCGATTCCTCATAACGGCTGCCGCCCGCCGAAGAGAAGACGTGTATAACCTATAATTTCAGGAGGTGTAACTACAAATGGCAAGATATACCGGCGCGGTATGTAAGATGTGCCGCCGTGAGGGTAAGAAGCTTTTCCTTAAAGGCGAAAGATGCTATACAGGAAAGTGCGCTCTTGAGCGTCGTTCATACGCCCCCGGCCAGCATGGTCAGAGCCGCAAAAAGACTTCCGAGTATGGTCTCCAGCTTCGTGCTAAGCAGCAGGCTAAGAGATACTACGGTATTCCGGAAAGTCAGTTCTATAACTATTTCATTACAGCTGAACGTAAGCAGGGTATGACAGGTACAAACCTTCTCAGAATCTGCGAAAGCCGTCTTGATAACGTTGTTTATCTTCTTGGTTGGTCAAACTCAAGAGCAGAAGGCAGACAGCTTGTAACTCATGGTCATTTCACAGTAAACGGCCGTAAGGTAAACATTCCTTCATACCTCGTGAAGGCTGGCGATGTTATCGCTATCGTTGACAAAAGCAAAGACAGTGTAAAAATCAAGGCAGTCCTTGAGGCAAACGGTGCTCGTCCTGTTCCGCAGTGGCTTGACAAGACATCTGACACTGAAGCAAAGATTGTAGCTCTCCCGGAGAGAGATCAGATTGCTTGTCCTGTTGAAGAACAGCTCATCGTCGAGCTTTATTCAAAATAATAATTAACCGTATACTTAATATAACAAGGAGGGTTTTGAATGATTGGAATAGAGAAACCAAGAATCGAAACAGCCGATGTTTTACCTGACGGTACTTACGGTAAATTTGTCGTAGAACCCTTGGAGAGAGGTTACGGTACAACTCTTGGCAACAGCCTCAGACGCGTACTCCTTTCTTCATTACCGGGCTACGCAATTACTTCCGTTAAGATTGATGGAATTCTTCATGAATTCTCAACGATTCCGGGCGTTAAAGAAGACGTTACTGAAATCGTACTTAATTTGAAGAGCGTTATCCTTAAAATCCACGGCGACGGTCCGAAGACAATGTACGTGGACATGAAAGGTGAAGGTGAACTCACTGCGGGCGACTTCAAGACAGATTCAGAAGTTGAGATTCTTAATCCCGAACTTCATATCGCTTCTCTTGATACAGATGCTCACGTAGTGATGGAAATTACTTGCAGTAAGGGCAGAGGATATGTTTCTGCAGAAAGAAACAAGCAGTATCTTCAGCCGCCGATTGGCGTTATTGCAATCGACTCAATTTATTCACCGGTATTAAAGGTAAATTACACAGTCGAGAACACACGTGTCGGTCAGATTACTGACTATGACAAACTTACACTTGAAGTGTGGACAAACGGTACTATTTCCGCTAAGGAAGCCGTTTCTCTTGGCGCCAAGATCCTCAACGAGCATCTCAGTCTCTTCGGAGACCTCTCTGACGAGGCTTTTGAAACTGAGATCATGGTTGAAAAGAGCAAGGATGGCAAAGCTAAAATCTTGGAGATGACCATTGAGGAACTTGACCTGTCTGTGCGCTCTTTTAACTGCTTGAAGAGAGCAGGAATCAATACAGTTGAAGATCTTATCGGCAAGTCCGAAGATGATATGATGAAAGTTCGTAACCTTGGTAAGAAATCTCTTGATGAGGTTGTTGCTAAGCTTACATCTCTCGGTTATGATCTTCGCAGGGACGAAGACTAATAAGAAACTGTAACAACTATTTTTCACAACTAACGGTAAAGGAGTGACTTTAAATGCCAGGTTCAAGAAAGCTTGGAAGAGCAACTGACCATCGTAAGTCAATGCTCAGAGGCATGGTAACATACCTTTTGGAAAGCGGCAGAATAGAGACCACCGTTACAAGAGCAAAGGAAGTTCGCGCAATGGCTGAAAAGATGATCACCATTGCAAAGACAAACGACCTCCACTCAAGAAGACAGGTTTTGGCATACGTCACAAAAGAGGACGTTGTTAAGAAACTCTTCGATGAGATTGCTCCTAAATATAAGGACGTAAACGGCGGCTATTGCCGTATTATTAAGACTGGCACACGTAGAGGCGACGCTTCTGAAATGTGCATCATCGAGCTTATCGATCTCGAGTCTAAATAATCAGGTATAGACAAAATTCAACACCCACGGTAGAAATACCGTGGGTGTTTTTTCGTTTCTTGACTGTTTAATGCTTTTTATGCTACAATTCATTTTAAGAACAATTCTCTTGATAATAGGATGGTGATTGCTTGAAACTGAAAACTAAAAGAATAATATCAGTATTTTTTGCTTTGATGTTTATTGCGAGTCTTGTTTTAAACGCATATGCTTATACGGACACTCATCCTAATACTCATCAGAATACAGGCGACAATCTTGAGGATCTGATCTCGGTCGCAAGAACCCAGGTCGGATACACCGAACTTGATAAAACAACAGGTTTACCGATTGAACCTAACGGAGCGGCAGGCTACACAAAATACGGTGATTCCTTTGGCGATCCGATAGGTGAATGGTGTGCGTATTTTCTTTCGTGGTGTGCAAGAGAAGCTGATATTTCGACGTCAGTAATTCCGCATCTTCCGAATTGTTCATCTTTTGTAAATTGGTTCAAGGCAAATTCTGAATTCCATTCAACGTTATCCGAAGATACCTATGTTCCGAAGGTAGGGGATCTGGTCTTTTTTAACTGGTCGGGCGGAACAACGGCAAAACATGTCGGTATCGTAATTGAGGTTACGGATAGCAAAATTTATACAATTGAAGGCAATACTGGCAGTGACCGAGGATATATGTGTTGCGAAAGAACCCGAACTCTTTCGGCAAAATACATCGTCGGCTATGGTGTTCCGGCGTATGAAAATGAGGATAGTTCAATTACAAATGTTTCATACAAAAAAATCAACGATACGAATTATGTCTTTTCAGCTACAATAAACGGAAGACCTTCAATGCTTCAGGTAATTGATGAAGAAGGCTGCACAAAAACTTTTGACAGGTACAACAGCAATACCGTAATCAAGACGTACGATGCGGACGGGAATGAAGTAAGTTCGCTTGACCGCACAGCAGCTTATGAGGTTTGGCACTTCTATGCAAATCTCGATGACTTGATTATTAAACTGAGAACGAAAAGTGTAAACGGAACAGATTTCGAATGGGAAAAATATCCGTATGAGTTTTCACTCGATGCTATTTAAATACAATGCAAATTAGTACAAAAAAAGAGTGGCTTTTCAGCCACTCTTCGCGTATTTATAGTGGATTGATTAACCGAAATATCTCTCAAGAAGACCCTGGAACGCCTTGCCGTGTCTTGCTTCGTCTTGAAACAGTGCTTAAAATAAAGGATATTTGGTTTTAATTTTTATAAATCACACTTTTGTCGCACTAAAATTACTGTAACATTACTGTATGAACAGCATCTTCTTGTTCACTGCCTTTTAAAATAATTTTTACTGAATCATCTTGCCAAACTACATCCCAATTATCTTCTCTGAACTTTGCACCGTCATCATCAATTGAGGTGTCAATAACCTTTAATGTTTTCTTATTTCCTATTTCTTCTACTGTAATTTTAACGTTGGTTGAACCAAAAGGCCAGTCGGGGTTGCCGACCATTTGAAAAGTAACGGTGTATTTACCATCAGGTGAGTTTTCTGTACCTGCGAGAGTAAGTTTATATTCAGTGTTATAGATAAACCAACCGATGCCTGCCACAATAAATATAACAATAGCAGAAAGCATTGAAATAACGGCAATTATAATTTTCTTCTTCACAAAATCACCCCAAAATAAAAGATGTGCTACCGTTATGATAGCACATCTTAGTTTATTATTCAACAGGGGATTAACCGAAATATCTCTCAAGAAGACCCTGGAATGCCTTACCGTGTCTTGCCTCGTCGCGAGCCATTTCGTGAACTGTATCATGGATAGCGTCAAGGTTTGCTGCCTTAGCTCTCTTAGCAAGGTCAAATTTACCTGCTGTTGCGCCGTTTTCAGCTGCAACTCTGAGCTCGAGGTTCTTCTTTGTTGAGTCTGTTACAACTTCGCCGAGAAGCTCTGCAAACTTAGCTGCGTGCTCTGCCTCTTCGTAAGCTGCCTTTTCCCAATAAAGACCGATTTCAGGATAGCCTTCACGGTGTGCAACTCTTGCCATTGCAAGGTACATACCAACTTCTGAACACTCACCTTCAAAGTTTGCACGAAGGTCCATGATGATGTCCTCTGAAACGCCCTGTGCTACGCCTACAACGTGCTCAGCTGCCCAGGAAAGGTTGTTCTCTTCCTGTTTTGTGAACTTCTCTGCCGGAACCTTACACTGCGGGCAGAATTCAGGTGCTGAATCTCCCTCGTGAACATAACCGCATACGCTACATACCCATTTTGCCATAATAATTTACCTCCAAAGATAATTTAAAATAATTTATTTTTTATATTCAATGCAGACATCCGTTACATACACCTATAAATGTTATCATATGTGATGTAATCTTGCCGTCTACAAAGTTCACTGCGTTTTTTTCGATATCCTCAAGCACGGGGTAGGCTACGTCATAAAGTCGCTTACACTCCGCGCAGAGCATATGATAATGATTGTTCGCGTTGCCGTCAAAGTGATCGGCACCGCCGACTGAAATTTTCTGAATCGTTCCGTCATCGGAAAGCATATTCAGATTTCTGTAAACCGTTCCGAGGCTGAGATTAGGCATCTTCATTTTTAATGCCAGATAAAGCTCCTCGGCGGTAGGGTGGTCATGCCTTTGGCACAACTCATCAATAATTGCATCGCGTTGCTTGCTTCGTTTCGTTACTGCCATTGTATGACCTCCAATCAATAACGATAATTGTTACTATTATTATAATTGATTTTCAGAGAATGTCAATACTTTTTTGAAAATTTTTTGACTTTTTTTCTTTTCTGAGTTAATATGTACCGGTAACCTTTATTTTATAGCAAAAGGGATGAAAAAAATGAAGAAATTTATTGTTTGTGTTTCAATACTTACCATTATTTTTTCAGCATTTGTTTCGTGCAGCAACAATAAAGATGATATTATAACAACCACAACTAATACTACTACCGCTACAACTACGACAGTTACTGCGAAATCTTCTGAGACTAAGGTTACTAAAAGCTATTCAATGACTAAACCGTAGTATACAGTGGGTGCTCCGAAAACCAGTGAGCGCTACGGCAATGACGACAGTGCTTATATTATTGTTCATTATGATGAGAACGATCTGATTGCAAAAGAAGAAATTTATGAAAACGGAAAGATGGCTTACTATTATATTGTGACAGGCACTGACGAAATGGGTAACTGTATTCAGGCAAAGTACTATACCCCGAGCGGTAAGTTTGTAGCTACATTTGATAACAGATTTTTCTTTGACGAAAAAGGTAAAAAAATGTCCGAAGACGAATTTGAATCGAGACTCGGAGTTTAAAAATCAAAGGCTGTGTACATCAATGTACACAGCCTTATTTTAATTGATTTTGTTAACCTTACCTTTTACAACGTGATATTTGTTGCGTGTTGCAAGTGTCAGTAACGGGCCGTCAGACTTAAGGTTGTCCGTGTAGACATCTCTTATAGTGTACTCTGAGGCTTCTTTTTTCATTCGTTCTTTTTTTTCGCCGTCCTTGCAATTAAGGCCGATTGCCTTTCCTGTTTTCGGGTCGAACTCAGTTGCAACGATCAGGTCAACACCGAGCTTATCGCAAATGGGTTTAATCTGAAAAACAGGAGAAGCTGAACAAACGATAGTTTTAACACTTTTATCGCGGTTGATAAAATACGGGTTGATTTTATCTGCATGTTTCTCCCAGAAAAGCTTTGTTTCTTCTTCGCAGTCGACACTCTTCAACGGTCCGTAAAAAGCTTCCTTGAATTTTTCAGTTGATATTTTTCCGAGACCGAACTTAATAAGCGTTACAATATGACCGGGGAGATTAAGCAGAAAACGAGGATGTCTTCTCAACTCGAAAAGGTAGAAATATGTACCCGATTCACCGTTGAATATTGTTTTGTCAAAATCGTAAAGATCAGCAATCATTAAAATTCAACATCCTTTTTGCCGTCAAGAGTTACGTTGATGCTCTTACCGTCATAGATGATTTCGTAGTCGCCCTTACCGTCAAGAGTAAGCTTTGTAAGTTTATTGTCAGCCCAGTCGATATCAACCTTTACTCCGCCCTTTGCTGTAAGACCGTGGATGTGACCGTCAGCCCACTTGTCGGGAAGAGCAGGAAGAATAAGAATCCTGTTTTCGAAAGACTGCATAAGTGCCTGAGCGATACCGCTTGTTGCACCGAAGTTACCGTCAATCTGGAACGGCGGATGAGCGTCAAACATATTCGGGAATGTGCCGCCTCTGCCACGGGGATATCTCGGGTTGATGTATCTGAGTTGGTTATCGATAAGCTTGATAACCTTGTCCTTGTCGCGAAGTCTTGCCCAGAAGTTGATCTTCCAGCCAAGGCTCCAGCCTGTACCGTTGTCACCGCGAAGCTCGAGTGTTCTTCTTGCTGCCTGAGCGAGGTCAGGTGTTTTGTCAACAGAAATAAGGTCAGCAGGGAAGAGTGAGTAGAGGTGAGAAACGTGACGGTGGTACTGGTCAAATCCGATTTCGTCCTTGTACCATTCAAGAAGCTGTCCTTTTGAACCTGTTCTGAACGGAAGAAGCTTATCGTTCTTTTCTTTGATTTCAGCAATAACGTCGCTGTCAGCACCGAGGATATCAGCTGACTTGAGAATGTTCTGGAAAAGGTCACGAATGATACCCATTGTCATATATGTTGTTTCGCTGATTGAACAGTCTTCGTGGCCGATCTTATACTCATTTTCAGGAGAAGTAGACGGTGCGAAAATAAGGTAACCGTCCTTGTCCTCGATGAGCATATCAAGGCAGAATCTTGCAGCAGATTCCATAATCGGCAATGCTGTATCTTTAAGGAATTCCTTGTCAAGAGTATATTCGTACTGCTCGAAAAGGTGACGGCAGAACCAGGCGCCTGCCATCGGCCAGAATGACCATACAGGATTACCCTTTGACGGAGTCGGAATTCTCCAGAGGTCAACGTTATGGTGAACGCAGAAGCCGCCCGCATTGTAGTAATTCTTTGCAACTTCCTGACCTGATACTGAAAGCTCCTTGATGAAATCAATCAGCGGTGCATTCAGCTCGGGCAGAGAGCAGGTCATTGTCGGCCAGTAATTCATCTCAGTATTGATGTTGGTTGTATAATTGGAACGCCAGGGAGAACACATTCTGAAAGTCCAGATGCCCTGAAGTGTCATAGCCTGAGAACCTTCTCTTGAACCTGCGATTGTAAGGTAACGGCCGAAGTTGAAGAGAAGACAGTAAAGATCGTTGTCGTTATTCTTGTTGCGAAGGAACTCGTGCAGTCTGCGGTTTGTGGGTGTACCGTCTTTTTTACTGTTACCGAGGTCGATTGAAACTCTGTCGTAATACTTCTTGTGATCAGCGATGTGACGGCTCTTTAACTCGTCAACACCCTTAGCAACTGCGGCTGCGATAGTGTCGCGACAGATTTTTTCATAATCCTTTGTTGACTCATAAAGAGGTTTGTTCCATGCTTCAAAATTGCTTTCAGCCGTGAGAATGATATTTGCATATGTAGCGTCAGAAACGTTGAGATATTTCTTCGTTGCCTTGCACTTACCGTCAGTAAGAACCTTGAACATACAGCAGAATTCAACGCCCTTTTTCTCGCCTTCAAGATATTCGGGATTGGGGATAGGATCATTTGAAAAATCAATGCTCGACGGGCAGACACCGCGCAAAATATATGTATCTCCGTCAACCTCAACGTCATACTTAAGATCGCATCGAATCATTGCGTTGAAGTCAAGCTTTTTCTTGCCGGTAGCTGTCATTGAATAAACAAGAACCTTGTCAGGATTGCTGATAAAGCCTTCTCTTGTGTACTCTGTGTCGTTAGCTGTGAATTCAGCCTTTGTAACAGCTGTTGCAATGTCAAGCTCACGTCTGTACTTCTTTGCACACATATGGATGTTAGAAGTGATTGTAAGCTTACCAAGCTGTACGTACCATTCGCAGTCATCGCCTGTGAAGTTTTCTTCAATATAATCGCGTGATTCGATCATCTTGCCGTTTAAAGCAAGGTCACGTGCCTTGAAAAAGTGTTCGGATTTGTTTTCTACAACGTACTTATGTGAATAACCTGACCAAAGGGTGTCAAGGTTAAGGCCGATTGTCTCTTTATCTGTGCCGCCGAAAACCATTGCGCCAAGGCTACCGTTTCCGAGCGGAAGTGCCTCTACCCACTCTTTAGCAGGGTGATTGTACCATAAAACATGTGAACCGAGTCCCATAAAAATTACCTCCGTAATTAAGTATAGGTTCAGTATACCTTAAATAAGTAATTAAAGTCAATTGTCTGTCTTGCAATTTTTTGCTTTTTATTATAGAATATACGGGTATATTTGTTTATTATTTGATTGGAGAAATTATGGCTGATAAAGTTTTGATAATAGGCGCAGGTGCGGCGGGACTTATTGCCGCAGGAACAGCCTCGGGTTATGGCAAGAATGTTACCGTTCTTGAACGAAATGAAAGACCTGCAAGAAAGGTTGTCATTACGGGTAAAGGTCGCTGTAACGTTACGAATAACTGCAAGGAGCTCAGCGAGCTTATCGCAAATGTTCCCGTTAACGGCCGTTTTCTTTACAGTGCGTTTTCTAATTTTATGCCACAGGACACAATCGAGCTTATCGAGGATATGGGTGTTCCTCTTAAATGCGAAAGAGGTAACCGTGTTTTCCCAGTATCGGACAAGGCTCTGGATATCGTTGATGCACTTGTTCGTTACGGAACGGATGACGGAGCTCAGATCGTGAATGCACGCGCAAAAGAGCTCATTATAGAAAACGGAGAGCTTAAAGGCGTACGCACTTTTGATGACGAGGAGTTTTATGCCGACAGTGTTCTTATTGCAACCGGCGGTATGTCTTATCAGGCGACAGGCTCAACGGGTGACGGTTACGACCTTGCAAGGCAGGCAGGTCATACGATAATCGAGCCGAAGCCGTCACTGGTTCCGCTTAATGCTCACGAAGGATTTTGCTCAGAGTTAATGGGACTTTCACTGCGCAATGTCGGAATGAAGGTAGTAGATACAAAACGCAGCAATAAAGTAGTATACGAAGATTTCGGCGAAATGCTGTTTACTCATTTCGGCGTATCGGGTCCGATGGTGCTTTCTGCAAGTTCACATCTCCGCGATATGGAAAAGGGCAGATATGTAATTTATATCGACCTTAAACCTGCACTTGATGCTGAACAGCTTGATGCGAGAATATTAAGAGATTTTTCCGAGAATACTAATAAAAATTATATAAATTCCCTTGGCGCGCTTCTGCCGAGAAAGCTGATCCCCGTAGTGGCGAAGCTCAGCGGAATCAAACCTACTGTCAAGGTTAACCAGATAACGCGCGAGGAACGCCATCGTCTTGTACAGCTTCTTAAGGAGTTTAAAGTTACAATAAAAGGCTTCCGACCGATCGATGAAGCAATCATAACTTCAGGCGGAGTCAAGGTTTCTGAAATCAATCCCAAAACAATGGAATCAAAGCTTCTGAAGGGATTGTATTTTGCAGGTGAGGTTATCGACGTCGATGCTTACACGGGCGGATTTAATCTGCAGATAGCGTTTTCGACGGGTAAGCTCGCAGGCGAGAATTTATAAATTATTCCGTTTTTTTAACAGGAGGATATATTATGGCGATAAATATTGCAATCGACGGACCTGCAGGTGCAGGTAAAAGCAGTGTAGCAAAGCTTGTTGCAAAAGAGCTCGGATACATTTACGTTGATACAGGTGCTCTTTACAGAACAGTCGGACTTTATTCAATCCGCAAGGGTATCGACACAAAAGATGCTGAAGCTGTAACGGCTACTCTTAAGGATATCGAAGTAAAGCTCGGTTTTGTTGATGGTGCACAGCACGTTTTCCTTAACGGTGAGGATGTTTCCGACGCGATCAGAACCCCTGAAGCATCAATGGGTGCATCAAATGTTTCTGCAATCCCTGCAGTAAGAACTTTCCTTTTCGATTTGCAGAGAGATATTGCGAAGAACAATAACTGCCTTATGGACGGACGAGATATCGGTACGGTGGTCCTTCCGGATGCACAGATCAAGCTTTTCCTTACAGCTTCACCTGAAGCAAGAGCAGAAAGAAGATACAAGGAGCTTATCGAAAAAGGCGAGAAGGTCGATTTTCAGGAAGTTCTTGACGACATAAACAAGCGTGACTACCAGGATTCACACCGCGAAATTGCTCCCCTCAAGCAGGCTGAGGATGCAATTCTTGTTGATAACAGCGGTTGTAATCTCGAAGAAGGAAAAGAGCTTGTGATAAATATTATTAAAGAAAATCTTAAATGAGGTAGCATATGTCTTATAATTTTAATTACAAAAAAACAGGAACACGATTTTTATACCGTATTCTCAGACCGTTGGCAAATTTTATAATCAGAACAAAGTATAAAATTAAGTATATAGGCGTTGAAAATCTTCCGAAAGAGGGCGGATTTATCATCGCTTCGAATCATATAACGGCACTTGATCCGGTAATGATTTCAATTTCAAGCAGAAGATCAATGCACTTTATGTCAAAAAAAGAGTTGTTTGAAAATAAGCTTGTCGGCTGGTTTGTATCTCAGCTGAATGCTTTCCCAGTTGACCGATCCAAATTTGATGAGGACGCAATCAACTACGCTATCAGCATTGTCAATAACGGCGACATACTCGGAATTTTCCCCGAAGGCACACGCTCAGCCGACTTCAAACCGATGAAGGGTAAGGGTGGCGTTTGTTACATAGCAAAAGTGTGTAAGTGTGATGTTGTTCCCGTTGTCCTCTACACAAGTGACGAAGCGAAGCGCGGAACAAGAATGACTGTCCGATTCGGTGAGCCGATTCCTCACGAGGATTTGAAATTTGACCCCGAAAGCATGAAGATGAAGGATTTGCGTTACGCAACAAATCTTATTATGGAGAGAATTACAGAACTCTGGGAGATGGGCCATGGAGATTAAGCTTGCAAAAACAGCAGGATTCTGCTTCGGCGTAAACCGAGCTGTCGATATGCTCTATAAAATGGTCGAGGACGGGGAGAAGGTCTGTACTCTCGGTCCGATTATCCATAACCCGCAGGTTATCGACGATCTTGCAGAAAAGGGTGTAACAATAGTTGACGACGAACAAAAAGTTCCCGAAAACACGAAAGTGGTCATCCGTACACACGGTGTTGAAAAATCAGTAATTGATACACTGAAAAAGAATGAAATCGATTTCTGCGATGCAACCTGCCCGTTTGTTAAAAAGATACATAAAATAATCACGGAAAATTCAGACGAAAACACCCTTGTTCTTATAGCAGGGGATGAAAATCATCCTGAAGTGCAGGGTATAAGAAGCTACTGCAAAGGCGAAAGTATAGTGTTCAAAAACAGCGATGATCTGGAAAAAATGGCTGAAAATCCCGAAAAATATTCCGAAAGAGAAATAATTGTTGTATGGCAGACGACATTTAATACATTGGAATACGAAAAATGTTTAAAAAAAATTAAAAAACACTATACAAATGCAAGAATATTTGATACAATATGTAGTGCTACTAACGAGCGACAGGAAGAGGCAATGCGTTTAGCCGAAACCTGTGACGCTATGATTATAGTAGGAGGACGGCAAAGCTCCAACACTGCGAAGTTGAAGGCTGTGTGTGAGAACTGTTGTCCGACCTATCTTATCGAAACTGCGAAAGAACTTTCTTCGATAAATTTCAGCAGTTACGAAAAGGTAGGTGTCACCGCAGGAGCATCCACTCCGGCGGCAATCATAAAGGAGGTACTTTCAACAATGTCGGAAAACACAAACGCAATCGAAAATGTTATTGAAACAGCAGAGGAGGTGGCAGTTACTTCTAACGCTGAAGATATGAGTTTTATGGAGGCACTCGAAGAGTCTCTTAAAAATATGAGCACAGACCAGAAGGTCCGCGGTATCGTAACAGGTATTTCTCCCAGTGAGATCCAGGTTGATATCGGCAGAAAGCAGACAGGCTATGTTCCTGCAGACGAATACAGTGCAGATCCCACAGCAGATCCTATGAAGGAGCTCAAGATCGGCGATGAAATCGGTCTCATCATCATGAAGACAAACGATCAGGAAGGCACAATTATGCTTTCTAAGAAAAGATTCGACGCTCAGGGCGCTTGGGACAAGATCGAAGCAGCTAAGGAAAACGAAGAAGTTCTTTCAGGTACAGTTACAGACGTAATCAAGGGTGGCGTTATCGTTGTTACAAACGGTGTAAGAGTTTTTGTTCCTGCATCACTTGCAACAGCATCAAGAGGCGATTCTCTTGACGATCTTCTCAAGACAAAGGTTGATCTTAAGATTATCGAAGTTAAGGCAGAGCGCGGCCGCAAGAAGGCTGTAGGTTCAATCAAGGCAGTTCTCAGAGAAGCACGTAAGGCTGCTGAGGAAGCATTCTGGGCACAGGCTGAAGAAGGCCAGGTTTACCAGGGAACAGTTAAGTCTCTTACAAACTACGGTGCATTCGTTGATATCGGCGGTGTAGACGGTATGGTACATATCTCTGAGCTTTCATGGAAGAGAATCAAGCATCCGTCAGACGTTCTTGCGGTTGGTCAGGAGATCGAAGTTTTCGTTAAGGCTCTTGACAAGGAGAATAAGAAGATTTCTCTCGGCTACAAGAAGGCTGAGGACAATCCTTGGGAAATCCTTCGTCGTGACTATCCTGTTGATACTGTTATCGAGTCAGAAATCGTTGGTATGACAACATTCGGCGCATTCGCAACAGTTATCCCGGGCATCGACGGTCTTATCCACATCTCTCAGATCGCTGATCAGCATATCAGCAAGCCGCAGGATGTTCTTAAGATTGGCGAGAAGGTTACTTGCAAGATCACAGCTATTGATTTTGAAAAGAGCCGTGTAAGCCTTTCAATCCGTGCACTCCTTGCTCCTAAGGCAGAGGAAGAAGCAGTTGAAGAAGTAGCTGCAGAAGAAGTTGCTGAGGAAGCTCCCGTTGAGGAATAATTAATAACCAATTAAGGGTCTGCAAAAGCAGACCCTTTTTCTTTATCTTAATTATCTGTTTAATCAACAAATTCGGGTTTGTAGGGATCTTCAATGTTGCAGATATCAGGCCCCCTTGCCTAAAGGGGGCTGGCACGACGAAGTCGTGACTGGGGGATATTTTTACAAAAAACTATGAAAAATCAAGCTTTTCACGAAGTATCCCT
>JAGAKF010000027.1 GCA_017625835.1 Clostridia bacterium | reverse complement strand
GTCTTGAACCTACGGGATAATCGCACATTTGAGAAATCTCTGCTTTTCTGATATAATATAGTCAGAAAGAAGGAAAGCGAGGACTTACAGATGAAAAACGGATACGCGATGGTTCGCAGACTTAAACTCACCCCCTTTGAACTCCGAGTTGCTATCGAAGCTCTCAATGCAAAGAGACTCAAACAGAAGGCAAACGGGATCGACAACAGAGCAACCTCCAACCTCATACTCCACCTGCTCGATGCCCTTGAAGCTTAATTACATACGGTTAATATGAAGCCGACTTTATGACCACTAACGATGTGGAAATAAGGTCGGCTTTTTTGTTTTCCGGAAATCAACTAACAGGAGGATAAAAATGAATTTAGAACCTAACAACAAAAGCCTTTCTTTTGCGGAGTTCCTTGATGCAGCAATAAGAGACAAAGCAGAGGCAAAACCATTTCCTTACACATTGGAGGTGTGTCGATGTAGATACTGTTCATTCTGTCAAAACGGAAAGTGTGCGCTGAAAAGATGCTGCTGCATGAACGAGAGAGTTAAAGCAAGATCTTGCACCTTTGCGGAACTTTTAAGAGATTGCTTTGCTAATTTCAAAGACAACGTATTTCAGTTCAGACTTCGCATTGCTTGTGAAAGGGCAACGGAACTTCATACGTGCTTTCTTGATGCAGGTCATAGGGCGAGGTTCTATGAAGGTGTTTCTTATATGAGAAAGAAAGATCCCAAGTTTATCGCACAGTTATATCTTCTTTCTGCATCCGAACTCTTGTGGCTCAGAGCAAAGCCGGTGATGTGTTCGCCCGGCTTTATTGATTATTCGTGTCTTGATCTCAAACTGACAGAGCCAAACGCCTATCTCTATTTCTGTACTGCTATGGATATTCAGTACGGCGGTTCTCACATTGACCTCTATGAGCTTACCCTTGATGAAATCGTAGATTTCGATGCTTTCAGAGTGATCTGTAACTCGGTCGCTATATGCCTTTACGGTATGGATGCCGTTAAGGTCGCGGAAAAACGAAAGAAACACAAGAAAAAGAAGAAAGGGAAGGTGAAAGCAGATGCCCGAAGCTAAGGACGATCTGAAACGTGAAAAGGTGCGTATCGTTCCAATTAGCAATATCGAGGATTTTCCCGACCATCCTTTCCAAGTAAAAGATGATGAAAGTATGGATCAGCTCGTTGAGAGCATACGAATGAATGGCGTACTCAATCCCGTCATCGCTCTCAAAATTGATGAGAACCATTATCAGCTCATTTCCGGTCATAGAAGAAAACGCGCTTGTATGCTTCTCGGCATAGACCGAATACCGCTTATCGGCAGAGAAATGACCAAGGAAGATGCCATCATTGAAATGGTTGATTCCAATCTTCAAAGAGAGTGCATCTTGCCTTCGGAAAAGGCTCGGGCATATAAAATGAAGATGGACGCGATGAAAAGAAAGGCGGGCAGACCAAGCAAAGAGAATTCTGCCCCACTGGAGCAGAATTTCGGAAAGACCACAAGAGATATGTTGGCGGCAGAGAGTCCCGATAGTAGTGAACAGATTCGTAGGTATGTAAGGCTGACAGAACTAACTCCCGAACTCCTTGAATTTGTCGATGAGGGCAAGATCGGTATGCGACCCGCTGTTGAGCTTTCATACTTGCAGGAGGAAGAAATGCGAGATCTTGTTGACTTCATCGACAATGAGGAAGTCTTTCCGTCTCACGCACAAACCATACGAATGAGGGCTTTAAGTAAGGATGGAAAACTTGATAGAGAAGCTATCGACACCATAATGAATGAAGAAAAGCCAAATCAAAAGGCACGTATCAAAATTCCTATGGAAAAGATAGAGAAATACTTTCCCGCAGGAACTTCCGAAAAGAAAATCGAAGAAACCATTCTCAAGGCTCTTGCTATGTACCGTCAGCGGCAAAAGGAGAACCGAGACGCACGATGAAACAACTTAATACCGAAATCACGGGGTAAAGAAGATGAATTTATCATCTAAACTTTACCCCGTTTTTTTATGCCCAAAAACAGAAAAGAGGTGGTGCTTATGATTGTAGTGAATTGATCCCCGAGCGAAAAAATCACAGAACAGGAG
>JAGAKF010000026.1 GCA_017625835.1 Clostridia bacterium | reverse complement strand
GTTTCGCCTCCCGCAAAATTGCACCGTATCTGACGGGACGGGAAACCCGTCCCCTACGTGATGAGTTGAATAAACAGCGTAGGGCGGTGGCTTGCTGCCGCCGACAGAATTTATAGACTTTCATTAAATCATCCCGACAAATACGAATTTGTGTAATCTGATCCCATTCGCATTCATATGTCACCCATAAGGTACATCTATCCCTAAGTCTTGAAGCTTTCGGATAACTAAAAGATATGCAACAAACAAAATCATCATAACAGCCAGTTTAAGGAAGAAAAACCATCCCTTATCCGGAATAAGATCTGTAAGCTTTTCTGTTCCCCAACACCACAGCAATGCAAATAATATAAACAACAGCGTTATAATTATAGTTTTCACACAAAGCTCCATCTCGTTTTGATGCAAGTACACTTTCAGGGTGTAACAGTAAGCTTAACTATCATTTTTGTTCGCTTGAAATATTAATTTATCATAATCTTAAAATCATCCTCGCTGATGATTGTAATTCCGAGATCGGTTGCCTTTTTGAGCTTACTACCTGCCTCTTCGCCTGCAAGAACATAATCGGTTTTCTTTGAAACCGAAGACGCTGTTTTTCCGCCAAAGCTTTCGATGATCTCTGCTGCTTCTTTTCTTGAATACGTCGGCAAAGTTCCCGTCAGAACGAAAGTCTTGCCCGCAAAGCGCATGTCCTTGATCTCTTTGAGCGACTTCATATTAAGTCCTGCTGCCATAAGTCGGTCAACAAGCTCTTTTGTCTGCGGCATATTAAAGTAATCGACAACGCTCTCTGCCATAATCTTTCCGAATCCGTCGATCGTCATTATATCGTCAAAAGTTGCTTCCATAATTCCTGTCATCGTGCCGAATCTCTCAGAAAGAAGCTTTGCCGCTTTCTGACCCACATGACGGATTCCGAGCGCAAAAACGAGCTTTGAAAGATCATTTTCTTTTGATTTGTTAACGGCTTCTACAATGTTTCGTGCGGACTGTTCCGCCATTCTTTCAAGCGGAATAATCTGTTCTTCTTTTATACCGTAAATATCAGCAGGAGTTCTGATAAGACCTTCGTTTACAAAAAGTTCAAGGTTACTTTCGCCAAGGCCTTCGATATCCATTGCATCTCTTGAGCAGAAATGGATCAGATTACGCAGAAGCTGTGCAGGGCAATCTGTATTAAGGCAACGCACTGCCGCCTCCCCTTCTTCACGGCTGACCTTAGCGCCGCAGGACGGACAGATTTCCGGCATTGTGTACGGCGCCGAACCTTCGCCGTGCTCAACAACGTTAAGCACTTCAGGGATTATATCGCCCGCTTTACGGATAATTACGGTGTCGCCTATGCGGATGTCCTTTTCGGCAATAAAGTCCTGATTATGGAGCGTAGCACGACTTACGGTTGACCCTGCAACAAGAACAGGTTCAAAAACAGCCGTAGGGGTAAGTACACCCGTTCTACCGACGTTAATTTCGATATCAACGACCTTTGTCTGCTTCTCCTCCGGAGGATATTTGAAAGCAACCGCCCATTTCGGGAATTTCGATGTACTGCCGAGCGCATCGCGTTGAGCAAAGTTATCAACCTTGATAACTGCGCCGTCGATATCAAAAGGCAGGGTTCCTCTGATTTCTCCTATGCGGTTAATTTCAGCAATCGCTTCTTCAATATTGTTGCAAAGAGTGTAAAAAGGAACTGTCTTAAAACCAAGCTCTTTGAGGTAATCAAGCGACTGCTTGTGGCTCGTGAGCTCCTTGCCCTCAACACGCTGGATATTGAAAACGAAGATATCAAGTTTTCTGGTTGCCGTGATTTTCGGATTCTTCTGACGAAGTGAGCCTGCCGCCGCATTACGAGGATTTTTAAACGGTTTCTCTTCGTTATTTTCCTGCTGTTCAACAAGCTTTATGAATACATCTCGCGGCATATAAACCTCGCCACGCACTTCGATTGAGGGAAGATTTTCTTTTATTTTAAGAGGAATTGAGCCCACCGTACAAAGGTTGGCACTGACGTTTTCGCCGACGATACCGTCTCCACGTGTTGAACCGCGGAAAAAAACACCATTTTCATATTCAACAGAAACAGAAAGGCCGTCAATTTTCGGTTCAACAACGTACACAGCATCGCTCACGACTTCACGGACACGTTTATCGAAAGCAACCAATTCTTCGATACTGAATGCATCCTGGAGGCTTGCCATCTGTACGGTATGTTCAACGGGTTCAAACTGACCGTCAGCATTACCGCCAACGCGCCTTGTCGGTGAGTCAGCAGTCACAAGCTCGGGATACTTATCCTCAATGTCTGAAAGCTCACGCATAAGTCTGTCGTACTCGAAATCCTCGATTTCAGGGTTATCCTCGACATAATATTTATGGCTGTGGTAGTTGAGAATATCTCTCAGCTCCTCAGATCGTTTTTTTGAATTTTCAAAATCTGCCATAGTGACACTTCCCTATCGGATTTTCTCATAATATATAGAATTATTATACCAAAATCCGTATCGTTTTACAATATTAAAAATTCGCAAAAGTGCTCGGCGTTACACCGACGATTATGCTTTCAGCGATACATATTTCAGATTTATACTCGACGATACGGACATCTCCGCCAAAGACAATATTTGTTCTGATTGTGACATTGAGAAAAATCTGATGTCTTGTCTGGTTCACTCCTGCCGCTTCAAAACGGTTCTCAAAACACGTTGAAGTAAGACCGCGCATCGTTACATAAAAAGACAAATCAGGTCCTATACCCGAAACCGACTGCACACCGAGAAGTGTCGTAAACGGTAGTGAAATTTTATATGTACCGATATCATTTATGTATTCATCCGTTCGTGTGCCGATTTCGTTTCCGAGGGTGTTAAGGGTGATTATATCCGTCGAAAGAGATTTTATGTTGTTGCCCGAATCGTATGTAAAGCTGACTACATCCGAGTAATTAAGCTTATAATCCGCGAGGGATTTTTCAAGTCCCGCAGTAAGAGCTGATGAAGCAATGCTGTTCGCTTCAAGAGTTGAAAGCTCATCCCTTACGCATTTTATTCTGTATTCCAGAAAACAAAAAATCCCGACTGCTGCGAGCAAAATCACTGCAACAGTCGGGAGTATTATTTTTCTGCGCCGTTTCATTTTTTCACCGCCTCATAGTATGATATGCGGTAAAAATTGAAAGGTTATCAGCAATTAATCAAGGAAGTCCTTGAGCTTCTTGCTTCTGCTCGGATGACGGAGCTTACGGAGAGCCTTAGCTTCAATCTGACGGATACGTTCACGTGTAACGTCAAATTCCTTACCAACCTCTTCAAGAGTGTGAGGATGGCCGCCTTCAAGGCCGAAACGAAGCATAAGAACCTTTGCTTCTCTGGGGGTAAGAGTCTTGAGGACCTCGTCAAGCTGTTCCTTGAGAAGAAGGATTGAAGCTGCATCTGCCGGTGCCGGAGCATCGTCATCGGGAATAAAGTCGCCAAGATGGCTGTCTTCCTCTTCACCGATCGGTGTTTCGAGAGAAACAGGTTCCTGAGCAACACGAAGGATTTCTCTTACCTTTGCAACGGGCATTCCGAGCTCGGCTGCAATATCTTCAGCGCTGGGGTCTCTGCCGTTTTTATGAAGGAGCTGACTGTTCGTTTTCTTAACCTTATTGATTGTTTCAACCATATGAACGGGAATACGGATAGTTCTTGCCTGGTCAGCAATAGCTCTTGTGATAGCCTGTCTGATCCACCATGTTGCATAAGTTGAGAACTTGAAGCCCTTTGTATAGTCGAACTTATCAACAGCTTTGATAAGGCCGAGGTTACCTTCCTGAATAAGGTCAAGGAAATGCATACCTCTGCCGACATATCTTTTTGCAATTGAAACAACAAGACGAAGGTTTGCTTCAGCAAGTCTCTTCTTTGCAGTCTCGTCATCATCAACGATACGGACAGCAAGCTCGATTTCTTCCTCAGCCGTAAGAAGAGGAATACGACCGATTTCCTTAAGATAAACCTTAACCGGGTCATCGTTGCCCTGAGCCTTGTCATCAACGTCTTCCGTTGAAAGCTCTGCAGATTTCGGCATATCCATATTGAAATCAACGCTTTCAAGGTCAATGTTTGAAAGATCGTCGATGAGTTCAATGTTCTGGTTTTCAAGCGTTTCGTAGAACTTATCAAGCTCTTCGATATCAATATCCATATCAATGAGAGCCTGGTCAATCTCCTGCGAAGTGAGCTTACCTGTCACCTTACCCTTTTCAAGCAAAAGCTTAAGAGGTGACTTTTTTTCTGTTGTTGGTGTTGGTGTTACGTTTTCCATGAACAGTTCTCCTTTATTATTCGTCCGTTTTTTTAAACAGTTTTATGAAATCTTCATCGCTGAGCTGAGCCGCATCAACCGGCATCGCTTTAGCTTTTTCCTGCTTTAAAACTTTTATACAGTCGTTGCACTCGGCAACGGTGTTGCTTATTGCGCCTCCCATTGACTCGAACTGAGCAAGTCTGCCCATTTCTTCGGGAGTGAATTCGGCACCGAACATCGAAAGTTCAATGCTTCTTCCGTCTTCAAGACGTGAGGACAAGGCTTTGTAAACCCTCTTGTTAAAGTCGGTTATAAACAAATCCTCGCTGAGCTCATCCTTGATTTTCCTGTAAAAATCCGGATTGAGCATAAGGCTCGAAAGCAAGGTTTCCTCTGCTTTGGTTGCCCTTATATATTTTGCTCTTTCGGGATTGATTGTATCCTTCGGAGTAACGGTTTCTTTGACAATCTCATTGAACCGCATTTTTTTATCAGCCTCAGCCTTACGCTTGTATGCACGCTTTATTTCGAGCATAATCGCATCTTTGCTGATCTGCATTTCAGAAGCAAGCTTTGCGGCATATGCATCCTGTTCAATCGGGTTAGCCGACGCGAGCGTTGCCGCTATCGCCGTAAGGAATTTCGTTTTGCCGTCAATGGAATCGAGGTCATATTTGTCACGCTCACGCAGAATACTGTACTCGATATCGTTTGCGGCACCGTCGATAAGACTCCTGAATTTTTCCTTGCCGAATTTTTTGATGATTTCGTCAGGGTCCTTACCGCCAGTAAGCTTCAGCACACGTATTTTTACACCCGTTTTGCTGAAAATTTCAATCGCCCTTTTCGTTGCTTTCTGTCCGGCTTCGTCTGAGTCGTAGGAAAGAACAACCTCGTCAGCATAGCGAGCAACGAGCCTTGCCTGCTCCTGCGTCAGCGCCGTACCGAGGCACGCGATTGAATTTGTAAACCCTGCCTGGTGCAAAGCAATAACGTCCATATAACCCTCAGCCACTATAATCTGCGACGGGTTACCGTTTTTTGCAAAATTCAGAGCAAAAACTCCGTTGCTCTTTTTATACACCATTGTATCGGATGTATTTATATACTTCGGTTTAGAATCGTCAAGGACTCGTCCGCCAAAGGCTATTACATTGCCGCGAAGGTCGATAATCGGAACCATCGCCCTGTTTTTAAAATTGTCGTAATAATGTGTTCTGTCTCCCTTATTACTCATACGGACAAGGTTTGCGTCGTAAAGCTCCTGATTTGTGAAGCCTTTTGACCGCATATATCTGAGCAATGCATCCCACGAATCGGGTGCATAACCGAGCCCGAAGTGCTTTATCGTCTGCATCGTAAGACCTCGGCCGAGGAAATAGTCAAGACCCGTCTTACCCTGCGGTGACATCATTGTGTTATGAAAAAATCTTGCCGCTTCTCTGTTCGCCGCCAGGATTCGCTGACGATGCTTCGCGAGGGAGTCGTCATATCCGTCCTCAGGCATTTTCATTCCTGCACGTTCGGCAAGAACCTTGACAGCCTCAACGTAATCGAGATTTTCAATCCTGCGCACAAATGTTATCGCATCACCGCCTGCACCGCAACCGAAACAGTAAAACGACTGACTGTCGGTATAAACGGTAAATGACGGTGTTTTTTCATTATGAAAAGGGCAAAGACCTTTGACAAGTCTGCCTCTTTTTGAAAGATTAACGTAGGGTGAAATAACACTTTCGATATCTGTACGCGCTCTTAATTCCGTGAGGAATTCGTCACTGATAGCCATGTCAATCCCCCTTCAGAACCACCCACGAACGAGGAACAAACAGTTCTTCAAAAGTGTGAACGGCGTATCTGTCCGTCATACCTGCAATATAGTCGCAGGCGGCACGCTCAACGCCTTCTCTTTCACGTATCGCTTTGTATTCCGTCGGCATTTCATCGGGGTTCATAAGGAAGTATTCGTAGAGCCATTTGATCATTTCGATAGCTCGCGCTTCCTCGCCCTTGCAGACTGGATTCGTGTACACTCTTTCGAACATAAAGCTGTGCAGAGTTGCAAAAGCATCGGCACAGTCCTCGCCGAGAATGATATCGTTTTTACTGTTATTCACAGCGGACAAAACAAGCTTGTTGATTCGCTGCGATTTGTTCTGCCCAAGAGTTTCGCGGATATCCTCAGGGATATCGGTCTCTTTAAGCACACGAGCATGGACGGCATCGTCAATGTCGTGGTTTATGTATGCAATACGGTCAGCAAGGCGGACAATTCTGCCTTCAAGAGTAAACGCTTCCTTGCCCGAAGTGTGACGTTCGATTCCGTTGCGCACTTCTTCGGTAAGGTTGAGTCCCCTGCCTTCCTTTTCAATAACATCGGCAACTCTCAGACTCTGCTCATAATGGCGGAATCCGCCGTCACAGACGCTGTTGAGCGCTCTTTCGCCCGCGTGGCCGAAAGGAGTATGCCCAAGGTCGTGTCCGAGCGAAATTGCCTCAGTCAATGTTTCATTGAGGCCAAGAGCGATTGCAATTGTTCTTGCGATCTGTGCAACTTCAAGAGTATGAGTAAGTCTTGTCCGGTAATAGTCACCCTGAGGGGAGAGAAATACCTGAGTTTTATGTTTAAGCCTTCGGAAAGAATTTGAGTGAATTACACGGTCGCGGTCACGCTGGAAGCAGGTGCGAAGGTCACACTCCGGTTCAGGGCGTAATCTTCCGCGGCTTTCGTCGGAAAAGCAAGCGTTTGGACTTAATATCTTATGCTCGTTTTCGCAAGTAATCTCTCTTACCGTTTTCACTTTCATCCCTCCTGTTATACTTCTCTATTTATTATATACTCCAAAAAAGTTCTTTTTCCTTTAAAAAATTTAAAAATATTTAAATTCTTCGCCAATTTCTTCAGTATGGAACTTGCCGAAGCTCATATCAACAAGCTTTGCGTCGAAAGATGCCACATCTCCGACGGGCAATTTAAAGGTTACGGTAACATTGTCGGCAAATTCGGTATCGTCAATCACACCGCCCATTTCGGGAATGAAAGAGTTCAACCTGCCGTAGAAATTATAGTCGCAGGTTACTTTCAGCACCTTGCAGAGCTTCATCGTGATAACCTGACCTGCATCAACGGCAATTTTCGCCGTGTGTGAATATGCACGGACAAGTCCGCCTGCTCCGAGAAGCGTTCCTCCGAAATATCTTGTTGCAACAACAACACAATCGGTAACATTTTCTTTAAGAAGAACATCAAGAACAGGAATGCCTGCAGTACCCTGAGGTTCACCGTCGTCGGAATAACGACGGATCTGTCCCTCGCGAAGGACGTAAGCGTAAACATTGTGGGTTGCATCCCAGTGCTTGGATTTGATTTCATTTATAAAGCTGACAGCTTCTTCCTGAGTTTTTACGGGCTTTATATAGCCTATAAATCTGGACTTTCTTTCAATAAACTCGTCGCTTGCTTCATTAAGAATTGTTCTGTAATCCAACCGTGTCACCACCTAAAAAATACGGCGGTGCAGAAAGCACCGCCAAATCTTCATCAAATTATTTTGACAAATTGAAACGCTTATTGAAACGGTCAACACGTCCGCCAGTATCAACAAGCTTCTGCTTACCTGTGAAGAACGGATGACATTTTGAGCAAATATCAACACGCAGATTCTCCTTGGTAGAACGAGTTTCTATCTCATTACCGCAAGCACAACGAACAACTGTCTTTTCGTACTTAGGATGGATTCCTTCCTTCATTAGTGTCACCTCTTTCGTAATATTCACGCAGAAGCTATTTTATCACATAAAATTCAAAAATGCAACTGTTTTTTTATATTTTTATAAAGCAATATATTCTCCGTTTTCAAAAGAGTATATCAAAGTGCCTCTGACAGCCATTCCCGTGCACTGTGAAAGCGCGAATTCATACATTTTAAGCTGTGTACGGTAGCGCTCACAAAGCTCCTGCATCATTACTCCCCTGTCGGTTTTATAGTCTACGATCACAAGCTCGCCGTTTTCGACAAAAGCACAGTCAACATATCCCTGAATGACCACCGTCTCACCGTGAAGCTCCGACGGAAGTCCGGGATAAAGCTCGCCTGCCTTTATACCCACAGTTACTTTCTTCTCACGCAAAAGCTCTGAAGAATTTTTGATTCTAGTTGCAATTTCGCTTTCGAAGAATTTTCTCAGCTTGTTTCTTTCGAGCACATCTGCCTCAGCCTGCGTGAGATATCTTTTTTCAACCATAAGGTTTATCTGCTCATCTACATCAAAGGACTCCGCACCGTAATCGAAGAATTCCATAAATTTATGGGTTGCCGTTCCGCGTGAAGCAGGGTTCATACCCGATTTGCTCAAAAACTGCGGCTTACGAGAAGCAAAATACTGCGTATCAAAGCCCTGTGAATCAAACTCTGACGGTGCACTTTTAGCCCTGACAAAAGCGAGATCCGCATACGGATATTCATATTCCACGCGTTTTCTTATCTCTTCAAGCAATTCTTCGTCCGGAAGGATTTCTTCTTTATCCTCTGCCTTTTCTTCGGCTTCGTCGACGGAGTTTATAATTCTTACATCAAGTCTCTGAGCGCAGGGTAAGGTTTTCATTTCATCGCAACCTGCCATAACCCTGAGTTTCGATGCATCGGGATGACGCATAAAAGCCATCAGAAGCCAGTCCGCCATACAGTTTTTATTAAGCACTTCAAACGGTTCGATGCCCGTTTTACTTTCCTTTACGCACTGTGCAAAGCCTTCTGTTGTTTTTTCGATATTGTTATAGCGGGTAACACATATAAGTCTTTCCTTTGCACGTGTCATCGCAACATAAAGAATGCGCAGCTCTTCCGAAGCAACGGAAGCCTTTTCTGCAAGGATCAAAGCCTTTTTACCTGCCGTCGAATACTGGCACTTTGTTTTAGAATCGCGTCGGTCGAAGCATATTCCGTAATCAGGGTGAAATGCGGCAATGTTTTTTACATTATCGTTCGTAAAGCCGTAGTTAAGGTCTGCAAGGATACACACGGGAAATTCGAGGCCCTTACTTTTGTGTATCGTCATAATCCGTACTACATCCGCCGCCTCTGAAATATCCGATGCACTCTCGAGGTCGCCGTCACGGCTCTGCACCCTGTCAATAAAGCGAATGAAACCTGAAAGCCCTCTCTTGCCGGATTCTTCATATTTAACGGCATAATCAAGGAGCATATTGAGATTTGCGTTACGCTGGGAACCGTTTTTAAGAGCCGAGGCAATCGCTTTAAATCCCGTTACGTCATAAAGCTCTCGAAGGAACTCCGTGCAGGAAAGAGTTGAAGAAAGCATCCTCAGAGTTTCAAGCTTTTCGAGGAAGTCTATACACTTTTTGTTGCCCTTTTGGGCAGCTGCAAGAACACAATGGTAAATCGGTTTCTTTCTTTCGTCCACGCGCATTTTGGCAAGCTCGTCAGCCGTAAATCCATAGATTGGCGAAAGCATTACGGCAAGAAGAGGAATGTCCTGAATAGGATTGTCCGTTATGCGCATAAGATTAATAACAGCACTTATCTCCGTTGATGCGAAAAATCCCGTTTTATTTGAAACGTACGCAGGGATATTTTTAGCTGCAAGAGCATCGACATAAACTTCAGCCTTGCCCCCTCCCGTTGCTCTCATCAATATACAGAAGTCCCTGTAAGTTACGGGGCGTAAACCGCCCTTATCGCTGACCAACATTCCTTCTTTAATTATCGAATTGATTGTATCCGCTATATGCTGTGCTTCGATTTCACGGTCGACGTTTCCGCCTACATCAAGCGAGCCGACAACGTGAAGCTCCGCCTGCGGAAACGCACAGTCTTCATAGCTCGCACCCGCGACAAGTGTTTCGTTTTCATCGTAGTTAAGTCCGCCCGCTTCCGGAGACATCAGCTGTCCGAAAACAAAATTTATATTCTCAGTTACACCTGAACGGCTTCGGAAATTTCTGTCGAGCGTAATTTTTGCAGGATAATTGTTTTCGACGTAATCCTCAAGCAGATCGCGACGGCCGAGGAAAATATCAGGCATCGCCTGGCGGAAGCGGTAAATACTCTGCTTGACGTCACCAACCATAAACATATTGCTGTCGTCTTTTGAAACGGCGTAAAAAAGAGTATTCTGCAGCTCGTTGATATCCTGAAATTCGTCGACAAGAATTTCATCAAATCTTTCGGAAAGCTCTTTTGCAAGCGGTGTTTTCTGCACTTTTCCGTCTTCGTCAAAAAAGACCAAAAGCTTCAGTGCAAGGTGTGTTATATCCGAAAAGTCGACACTGTTTATCTTCTGCTTTTCTTCCCATAGAAGGTCGCTGTAACGTTTTACGATTTCAACAAGTTTTTCGACGATCGGTCCGAGATAACGCATATCATCTTCGTGTTCTGATTCTGTTACGCAGAAATAGGAAGGCAGCTTTTTCGTAAGCTGATCTTTTATATCGTCTCTGTATTTTTTGACAAGCACAGACTGAACTGAAGAGTATCCCGTCGGAACTCGTCCGAGATTAGAAAATTTAAGAGACTTCAGTCTGTAATACAGCTCATCCCATTTGTTAGCGTCCGCTAAGCTTTTAAGCGAATTAACACATTCGGCAGTCTCACGTGCGGCCGGACCGTACTTTTCGTTGACGATTTCATCTTCATCGAGACAACCAAGCATATCCTCTGCTACCCGTTCACATCGGCCAAGCACATCGGAAGCGTGTTTCAGAATAATCCTGCCCCAATCGCTGTCGTGCAAAGCTTTTGTGTTTCGATAATATTCAAGAAAACTGTCGAGACATCTGTCGGGTCTTGCAAATGCCATAGAGTGCTTATAAAGCCTCATAACAAGATCGCTCAGTGCACTGTCATTTGTTCCGTCCGCAAGAATATTTACAAGCTCGCAGAATTCGGGTGAATTTTCTTTGTAAAACTCATCCAGCGTTTTGCCGACTGCATCAGCCTGAAGAATTTTCAGTTGGGCATCCTCAAGCATTCTGTAATCCGGAGAAAAATCAAGCTCATGAAAATTTGCTTTCACGATATCGTTGCAAAAGCTGTCTATCGTGCTGATTTTTGCAAACGGAAGCATCATAAGCTGACGTTTAAGATGTTCGTCTGAGGGATTTTTGCGAAGCTCGTCACTTATCGCCTGAAAAATTCTGTCCCTCATCTGCTGAGTTGCGGCACGGGTGAAAGTAACGATCAGAAGATTCTCTGCCGAGCAAGGCTTATCCTTATCCGTAAGACGGCGGATAACGCGTTCAACGAGAACTGCAGTTTTACCTGAGCCTGCGGCCGCGGAAACGAGGACTGTGCCGTTACGGGAATCTATTGCTTTTTTCTGTTCAGGGGTCCATTCAGGCATCGTCCTCACCTCCAAGCATACGAAGACTTTCGTCGTGTTTTATTTTACCGATTTCGCTTTTTACCGTATCTTCATCAGCACCGCAGACATCCTTATAATCGCAGTACTGACACACATCGTGGTACGCACTTGTTGTAAGCTGTGCATACGCAGGACGGACAGAAATTTCACCCTCGTGCAGGCTGACAGCCATATCGGCAAGTATTTTCTCCACACGCTTGAGAAGAAGATCCATCTGCTTTATTGAAATAAGCGTACCTGAATTCTCTCCGTCTTTTTTAATCTGTGCAGGCACAATCTCACCATTTGTTCTGCTGTCCATTGCATAGATAACACGGCTGTCGTCAAGCACCATACCGTTCATTTTCGCCATTCTGTGTTTAGCGGTTTTAATCTCATCAAAGCCCTCACTGCGTTCAACATTTGCATAAGGAGCATTGACGGGCATATATAAAATTCCTGCGGGCTTTATATTTTTATAGTCTCTGAAACCGTTGCGCCAGATTGCAAAAAGATAAATAAGCATCTGCATATTAAGGCCGTGGAAAACCTCGTTCAGATCGAACTTTTTGCCGCCTGATTTATAGTCCACCACTCGCACAAAGGTTTCATCGCCCTGAGTCATAACATCAACGCGGTCGATTGAGCCTTTGATTTTGAGCGTTCCGCCGTCGCTTAGTCCTATTTCATAGGCAGGTACTTCACCGTCGTTGTCAATCGAAAGTTCAAAAGCAACAGGCACAAATTCGCTTACTGAGAATTCTGTAACAAGCCTGTCCACCACTTCGCAGATGATAAATCCGAGCTGACGGTAAAGATAGTAAAAGCGTTCGCCCATATCCTCGCCCGGAACAAGAATCTCGTTGAAATACGTTTCAAGCATATCTATGACGCACTTGTCACGCTGATTCTTCGGCATATCACAAAGGCCTTCGCTTCCGTAAGTTGCAATAAGATTTTCAAGAATATAGTGGATCGCTGTTCCTTTCTGCATCGGGTCAAGCTCCGCAACCTTCCTCGGTTTCGCATTAAGACCGTATTTGCAGAAATACTGGAACGGACATTTATGGAAGACCTCAACTCTTGAAGCAGACATATACATATTCATACCGAAAAGTTTTTTTGATATATCCTTATCTTCGATTGAAAAACCGTCTTTTTTCAATGCACGCTTAAGAGAAGAAATCCTGTCTTTATAATCGTCCCTCGAAGAAAAGTATTTTTCAAGAGTTTTCTGAACTACCCCTCCTTTAGGAGTAAGCTTCGCCATAAGCTCAAACGCAGCTGCATCACCCTCAACGAAGTCCATTTCAGGCGTTACAACAGTATCCTTGATTGTTACCTTCGGGAAAATACGCTTTATCTGCGTTACGAGTTCAGAATGCGTAAGCTGTGCACCCGTGATGTCCTTGCGTGAAAAAGTAACGAAGAGCTTATCCGACGGGCTGCAGAGCGTGCTGTATGCAATAAAGCGTTCTTCCATCATCTTCTCTTCGAAATTGTCGTCCATCTTGAGATCGAACGTTGAAAGAACCTTACGGTCATCATCGGAAAGGATTCCGCCTGCTGTCGGTATCATCGGGAAGAGTCCGTCATTGACACCGACGGCAAAAACAACCTTCGGGGCAGTCGTTTTAACTCTGTCCGCACTGCCGATTACGATTTCATCAAGTCCCTGCGGTACACTTCCGATTGTATACATTGACACTATAAGATTAAGAAGCTCGCTGAATCTCTTGGGTTGGAGCTTTATGTTTTCAAGCGAAGATGCAATTCGGTCAAGGATTTCGATTACAACGTCCCATATTCTGTCCTGCTCAATCGCGAGGTCTGTTTCACCTTTATTATCAAGCTGTTTTGCAAGCAGTTTAAGATTTTCGGGAACATTCATTTCAACAAGAAGCCTGTAAATTGCCTGTGCGGCAGAAAGACCGTCGCAATCCTTGATTTCGACTCTTAACTTCTGAAGCTCGGAGACAACAGCTTTCCTTGAAGCGTTTATTCTTTCGAGCTTTGCCGCATCCTTTTCGAGCATCTTTTCGCCGAGACCTTCAGGATGCGCTGTCCATTCCTCCAACCATTTACTTCCGTTAATCTGCCACATCAAAGCGTAGTTTTCGAGTTCGGATATTTCTTCAACCGTTAGGTCGGTAAGGCCTGTTTTAAGTACTCGCATAACGGTATCGCAAGAAAAACCGCTTACGGCAATATCGACCGCGCTGAGCACGAATTCAACAAGCGGCTGAGTCTGGATCGGTTGCCGTCTGTCATCAAAGACGGGTACGCCGTTCTTTTTAAGTGCAGCGCGGAGCTGACGGGTATAGTTATCCTCGCTTCGGCTGATAATTGCAATATCCCTGCACCTTAAATTCTCGGTGCGGATAAGTTTTTTGACCGTATGTGCAACAAAATCGCACTCACTTTCAAAGTCTTCCGCAGAGCATATCGTTATATTATCGGTCGGCTCTTCACAGACTTCGAAATCATCCTCAAACAAGCTTTTCTCGAGCAAAGATAACTCGGGATTTGTATATCTTTTTTCAATAAAATCCTCTGCAATATCAATCGGCGCAATTGCAACCAAGTTCTCTTTTGCAAGGTTTACAAGTTTTCGCAAAGTACGTTTGGTATGAGCAAAAGAACCGAACCCGTCATTTTCAGCTGCTTTATCCACGCAGAGCGTGACATAGACATCCTCTGCTTGAGCGAAGATACGTTCCATAACATTCAACTGCTGGCTCGTATAGCCACGGAAGCCGTCGAAGAAAACAGTTTTACCGTTAAAAACCTTGTGCTCATCGGCAACAGTACAAAGGGTATCGAGCGCACATTCGTCGTCAAAGTAGCTGTTTTCGACAATCGCTGTATACGCTTCCATAACGAGAGACAGCTCTTCAACCTTGGACTTAAGCAGGCTGTCTCCGAGTTTCAGGGAAGTTTCGTGAAGCATCTGCGAAGAAACAGAGCATTGGCGCAATTCTTTAATTACTTTAAGCATCTGTGTTATAACAGCTGCCGAATAACGGTGTTTTCCGTAAACCTTCAGCGAATCGTGAACGCCTTCAAGCGCAAGGCTCATCATAAGCGCTCTTGTGCTGTCATCCAGGCGAGGCTGCGAATTCAGACCGTATTTTTTCAGAAGCTTTTCCGCAAGGAACGAGAAGCTTAACACTTCAACCTTGTCAGCACCTCTTGCACCAAGCAATTCGAGCATCATCTTTTCCGTTCGGAAAGAATACTGCTCCGGGACGATAAGCATTACGCTTTCGCCCTTTTCAACCATAGATTTTATTTTTTCATAAATCCTTGTTGTTTTACCGCCTGAGATTCGTCCTGTTATAAGTCTGAGCATACAAGCCTCCGAAGCTGAATTTATATTATAAATTATACTATATAAAACCCTGTTTTGCAACAAGTGCATATTGCAATCGGGTACGAAAAATGGTACAATAACAGAGAATTATAATAACTTTCAGAGGTTAATACTATGGCAGTTAAAAGCTATATCAAAAAAGCAAATGCTGTTGTCCCCTCAAAGGAACAACTTGAATTTATGGACACAGAATTTATCGCCTTTGTCCACTACGGAATGAACACGTTCACAAACACGGAATGGGGTTCAGGCCGTGAGCCCGTCAAATACTTCAAGCCCGCAGATTTTTCAGCAAAACAGTGGGTAAAGGGAATCAAGTCCGCAAAGATGAACGGTCTTATTCTGACCTGCAAGTTTTCGGACGGATTCTGCCTCTGGCCAAGTGAGTATACCGAACACAGTGTAAAGAATTCGCCCTGGCTTGACGGTGAGGGCGATATGGTAAAAGAACTCAGCGAAGAATGCAAAAAAGAGGGAATCAAGTTTGGCATCTACCTGTCCCCCTATGATATGCACGAACCGACATTCGGAACACCTGCATACAACGACTTTTTCGTCAATCAGCTTACAGAGCTCTGCACAAACTACGGTGACATTTTCTGCGTATGGTTTGAGCGTGACGAAAGTGGCAAACAGAATTACGACTGGGAAAGATATTATCAGACAATCCGCAAGCTTCAGCCAAATGCGATGATATGCAACTGCGGTCCCGATATCCGCTGGTGCGGTAATCACTCCGGCGTCGGCAGACTGAGCGAATGGAGCGTTGTTCCGAAAGAGCTGATAAACGATGCGCCTGCTGCATTACTTGTGCAGACAGACCTCGGCAGCCGTAAAAAGATAAAGAAAGCTAAGGAGCTCGTCTGGTACCCTGCTGTTATGGATATGAAGATGCGTCCCGGTTGGTTCTTCCACGACCACGAAACGCCAAACCTTCAGGGACTGTCTACAGCAGTTATGAGTTACTTCAAATCGGTCGGCAACAACGGCACGTTTATACTCAATGTTTCACCTTCACATACAGGACGAATCGACAAGCGTGACCTTGAACAGCTTGTCACCCTCGGCGCACAGCTTGAGCTTGAATTCAAGGAGAATTTTACAGAGGGCGCTGAATTCACTTCTAACGGTTTCAGTGACGAGCTTCATTCCGAGAAATTTATCAATTCAGGCAAATCTTACTTCAAATCTTCTCCGATAACAAAAAGACCGTTATCACGGTTGATATGAAAGAAGTGCGCTCGATTGACAAAATCGTTCTTGCCGAAAACATTGCTACCGGGCAGCAGGTAGAAAAATTCTCGCTTTATTATTTTTATGATAAGCGTTGGCACAGGATATATAAAGGAACAACAATCGGCAGAAAGAAAATCTGCATAATTTCACCAATGGAAGCAAGGCGAATAAAACTCGTAATTGAAAAAACCAGAGAATTTGCCACAATTTCTGAATTCAAAGTGTATTAATTGTCAAAAATCAACAGTCTTCATTATCATTTGTGAAGACTGTTGATTTAGTTTTCGTCATTTTTCACAACAAATAACACGGATCAAACTAATTTATATTAACATTATTCACATCACTTCACACGCAGTTTAGTTATTATTAACAAACAAGTAATAATTTCTTTGTGCATTTCGCTTGACAAACCAATTTTTTCCTGCTATAATGTAGCCACGGTAAGAAAATTACCGAAATAAAGAAAGGAATGAATCATATGTCACAGAAAGAAATGTATTATGAGGCTGAAAAGGCAATACTCAGCGAAATCGAAAAAGAAAAGTCTCTTTTTTCATTCCGCACCATTATCAGACTTATCACTGCCAGCGCAATTTCAAGCAAGATCTGATAACGGCCGTAACGGCCTCATAAACAAAAATCAGGGTTGTCGCAAAAAGCGACAACCCTTTATTTTTATTATATCAATTATTTTTCAATGCTATCCATAAGGCTGATGAAAGCTTCGATTGTGCTTGAACCTGCTCTGTTACCTGCAGCAACGATTTCTTCATTCTCACCTGCAAGAAGGCTCTTGAATTCATTATCGGGAAGGATATAACCAACCTGGTCGTTCATAAGACCGAATACGATAAGCTTCTTGTCCTCGCCTACTACCTCCTGCATTGAGGGGTAAGCAAAGTCTTCATATGTCCATGATTCCTCAGCACCGAGGCAACCGCCGAATGCGATAGCAGCTTCGAGCTCACCAGGAACAAGTACAATTGCAAGGTCTGTACCCATTTCAAGATAGCCGATTTCTGTAAGGATCTCTGCCTCACGGTCACTTGCATCAAGACCGACGACTGTGTTGGAGATTGCACCAAGCTTACCTGCGAAGAGGAGAATCTGGTTTGTTACGGGAACATAGTACTGAGCCATCTTGTAGTTAAGAAGAGGAGCAACCTCAACCTCAGGAGTTGAATCCTCGATCAAACGTGTTGCGAGCTCTGTACCGTAAGCGTTGATTCCGTCAATGCTTGATGTTTCTTCGGGAAGCTCAAGCGGACTGTAATCAGAAGAAAGTGCAAGCTCAGCACCGAGAACCATCATAAAGTTTGCATTCTCGCGCTCGTTGATTACCTGCTCCATATAGTACGGATAGTCGCCTGTAACTTCTGTACCTGCGGCGCCGTTGCCAACGCAGTGGATTGATGAGTTAACAATCCAAGTTTCTCTGCCGCCGTCTTCAGGAACGAAACGGAAGCGGTGAAGGTCTGTATCAACAACATAGGGATCTCTCTTTTCACGGATAAGATCCTCAACGTCTGTTGTTGAATAGTAAATCTTGCCTTCTTCCATTGTGTTAACAGCAGTCTTGATAGCGTCTGTTGTTACATTGTAGAGGTTCTCCATGAAAGCAGGATTACGTCCGTCAAGGAGCTTGTAATCTCCGCCGAAGAGCTTGTTTGCAACGTTAGCTGCAGGGTTTGTAACAACCATCTTAAGAAGGTCGCCGTTCATACCGAATGTATCGATACAGCTGTGCTGATGAAGAACAGAAATATTGATACCAACGATATTCTTTTCAGCTGCGAAATCAGCAAGCTGAGCGCGGATACCTGCAACGTCTGTGTTTGAAAGGCCGAAACCGTCAACAACTGCGATAACAATGGTTCCTCTGCCGCTACCGTCGTTAAGAGCAACGCAACGTACACGCTGGTCGTCGTAAACAGCTGTTGCTGTTTTAGGATCAGGGAAAGAAAGGCTGCCGCCTACGTAGTGATTGCCGTCAAGCTCGTTACCTGTCTGGATTGAACCGCTGCCGTAACCAACGCTCCATACAGCGCCGGGAGCAGGAGTTGCAAGGTATTCATCCATACCGGGATAGAACTGATCGTTAACATATGTATCTTTGTCTGCGAAATCAACTGAAGGAACAACTGAGTTGATTGCTTTAAGAACAACGTCGATAAGCTTGTCAACGATACCGTAAAGGAACTTGAGGAGCATATCTGTAAACTGCTCAGCGCTTGAAGGGAACTTCATGCTTTCAAAGCCAAGAGAACCAACCCAGAAAGAAAGTTCATCCATAATAGCGCCTGTGTCGACATTTACGTTTACTTCGGGTGTTTCGGGAACTACGGGAGCTTCTGATTCAGCAAAAGCGTTAACGTTGAAAACAACGCTTCCGATTGAGAAAACCATAACAACCGAAAGAATGAGTGAAATTATTTTTTTCATAATTACACACCTTTCATAATATTATTGTACAGATACATTTTAGCACAAATATATTCTTTTTACAACATTAAACCGTTTATGAATAACAAACAAAATGAATGGGAGATTTTTGTATGAGTTGCTGTATTGCTGAGTTAAGGAATAAAGAAGTTATCTGCAAATCAAACGGTGCACGGCTTGGCAACGTTGATGACGTTGAAATCGACATCGTTAACGGGAAGCTCGTTTCAATTGTAATTTACGGCAAGGGAAGAATGATGGGCTTTTTAGGAAAATGTGAAGACATCGTAATTCCCTGGTGTGATATAGACATAATCGGCGAAGACACCATACTCGTAAATTGTGACTGTCCCCGCCCATACAATAATCAACAAAGAAACCGTTGGCAATAAATATACAACCCCGAAACGGCACAACTGAATGACCGCTTCGGGGTTTCCTTAATTAATTTGCCGAAAGAATCTTTCTGAACTCAACAGCCTTTGAATATGCTTTTTCGACATACTCACGTGCTGTCAGGTTTTTATAAATATCATTATCCGTTCTGTTCGGTCTGCCTTTGGAAATAACTTCAAACGAAAGTGTTCCGCCATAACCGCAGTTTTTAATACGGCTTACGATACCGTTCCAATCTGCAATTCCGTCAAACGGAAGCAAATGTGAATCATCAAGGAATGTCAGCTCGTCACCCGTCATACCTTTGTTGTCGTTCAGGTGGGTAACAAACAATCTGTCTGAGTACTTTGAAAGGATGTCTCTGCCGTAGTTATAACAAAGCTCGTGACCTGAATCAAAACAGAATCCGACGTTTTCAACCTCGCGGTAGCGGTTAAGAATCGCCTCGAGGTACATTTCGCCCTCAGTGTTTTCAAAAGCGAGCTTTACGTTCTTTCTTACAGCATAATCTATAACATCGTCAAGACGTTCCAGGCCAAGCTGTGTCGGCGTATGGTTATCCATTCCGATTATTGCATGAAACACTGCATAAGTAACACTGTAATTGTGGCAATCATCGATCGTCGCATAAAGATCCTTAAGCATAATCTCAGCAAGCTCGCCGCCATCATCGTGCCAGATATCATCCATACCGTAAAACGGAGCGTGAATATACTCACAGGGAAGATCAAGCTTTTCCGCTTTTTTCAGAAGCGCATCGGTCAATTCCGATGTGCCGCGTTTTTCCCTGTCAAAAGCGAATCTATCAAAGCCTGCTTGTTTCAGTAATTCAGGTTGTTCAATGACAGGAACATCCAACTGCATACCAAGAGCAAGGCATAAAGGCTGATTATCTTTCATTAATTACACTTCCTCGAAAACATAGCTGCCTGCACCAAGTTTAATTACCGCACAGTCGCCCTGCTTTTCAAAATCATCAAAACTGTGTTCAACGCCGTTGACAATAACCTTGTCCGTAAACATCGGCAGAACAAGAGTTGCCGATGAATTTTCAGGAACCGTACATTCATAAACAAAACTTTCTTCATTTGACCAGTTGCTTTCAATAAGACCTGCAACGGAATCATATGAGCAACGAACCCACTTCATTCTCTGCTGACCGTCAGGAAGTTCTTCTCCCGTTCTGGTATCAACACGAGGCTGGAGAAGGATGTTTTTAAATGCTACACCGTCAGTCTCAATACCTGCCATATAGCGATACATCCACTCCTGAACAGAGCCGTATGCATAGTGATTGAAAGAGTTCATTCCGACATCGCCGAAGCCCTTGTCAAGAGTATACGAATTCCAGCGTTCCCAGATTGTTGTTGCACCCTGATCGACGCTGTAAAGCCATGAAGGCTCGTTTCTCTGCATAAGAAGAGTATAAGCAAGATTGTCTTCACCGATTTTGGAAAGTGCAGGACAGAGGTTATACGTACCTACAAATCCCGTTGAAAGACGGTTGCCGTTGTCCTTGATTTTCTGAACAAGCTCAGCAGATGCCTTTTTAAGATAGTCACCCTCGATAAGATCAAAAGCAATCGCAATTACATAGTCGGTCTGAGTTTTGTCAATAAGCTCGCCGTCTTTCATAAATGTATCGACGAAATACTTGTGAGCTTCTTTTCTTAATGATCTGTAATGCTCTGCCCTGTCTGCCTTGCCGAGTTCATCACTCATAAACGCCATCATATCGAGATCGTGAATAAGGAATGCTGATGAAAGGTACTCATTTTTACAGTAATCATATGCGAGCCAATCGCCGTAACGCGGAATCGGGCCTTCAAAACCGTAACTCTCGATAAGGTTGGCGATATACTTTTCCATTGACGGATAATGCTCTTCGATAAAATCCTTATCTCCGTAAAGCTTATAGAGATTATACGGAATGATGACACCTGCATCACCCCAAGCGGTTGCATTATCTGCACTGCAGTATGATACACGGGGTGCGATGTCACCGTAAGCGCCCTCGTCACTCTGAGCGTCGCGCATATCCTGCATCCACTTTTTAAAGAAGCCTGACACGTCTGCGTTATAAGCCGCAGTTACGCTGAACGCCTGAGCATCGCCTGTCCAGCCGAGTCTTTCATCACGCTGCGGACAATCGGTCGGAATAAAGAGATAGTTACTTCTCTGACCCCAGATTACATTTGAAATAAGCTTATTTACAAGCTCGTCAGATGTTTCCATATGTCCGATTTCTTTTGTATCCGAGCCGACAACTTCTGCAATGAAATCAGTAAGGTCAATGTCACCGTCAGCTGAAATTTCAACATAGCGGAAGCCGAAGAAAGTGAACGTCGGTCTGTATGTCTCCTCACCTTCACCCGAAAGCACATAATGAGCTTTACCTTTGGCAGAACGCAGGTTTACTGTGTAAACGCTGCCCTTAGGACCGTCGTTTCCGCGTTCTGCATCGCCCGAATCATTAAGGAACTCTGCATAACGGATTTTAACCGCCGTACCCTTATCGCCCTTAAGTCCGAGCTTTACCCAACCGACAATTTCCTGCTCAAGATCAACAACAAGCTTCTGTCCTGCTTTAAGAGAAAGCGGAAGATTTTCGGGAGTTGCGATAACATCGATTTCGCCGAACTGTGTACCGTTATCCTTTGTTGACTCGTAAACAGTCATTTTCTTTGCGCAGATGCCAAGGCCGTCTCTTACCTTTACTGTCGGGCCGACAAAGGGTGTGATTTCACCGTCGAAGTAATCGCAGATTTCAGCCTGCTTCCAGGCTGAAATATCATAATCAGCGCAGGAAATCTTTTCGTAAGAATCATATCTTCCGTCGCGGTACTCACCGTCCCAGATATCTGCCGTACGGATCTGTCCTCCACAGGTTGCTTTCCAGCTTTCGTCGGTTATGACAGTTGCTTTTTCACCGTTATTTTCGACGGTTACGCAAGCCATTACTGCAGGCATATGCACGCCGTAATATCCGCCCGAAATTCTGCCCTGATACCAGCCGGGAGCAGCAACAAGAAGGATTCTGTTCTTGCCGTTTGTAATATATGAAGTTATATCATATTCATAATAAAGTACTCGTTTGTTGTAGTTTGTCCAACCGGGCTTGAGCTCGTCATTGCCTGCGCACTTGCCGTTGATATAAATATCCACACAGCCGAGAGCTGTGAAGCTGAGCTTTGCATTTGTGAAATTCTCCGCTTCAAAGTCTGTTGCAAACATCGGCATACCGTCATCAATACGGACATCCGAAAACTGATACTTCACTCTGCCTTCTTCGTCTGCCCACGGAGAGGATTCGAAATCCGCATAGGGCTTCATTTCTGTTTTAATCAACTTTGCATTGTTCCAATAATTAGCATCATATTTATACATAACAATTCTCCTGAAAAAAGGACGGTTAGACTTTATCCATATCGAATTAAGTCTGACCGCCCTTAAAGTTTATTTAATCAAAATATACGGGTTTGCCTGTTTTTGCAGATTCGTAAATTGCTTCAAGAATCTGAGTTACAACGAGTGACTGTTCAGGCTTTGTGGGAACTTCCGTGTCATTGATAATCGCCTGATAGAAGCCGTTAGCTTCGAGGACCTCGGGGTCTGTGCTGTCGCCGTCATAGAAAGCAACACCGCCACAGTCGAAGTTCGGAGTTTCAATAACCTGACGTCCGTTTTTAACGTAGTTGATACGAAGATCATCTTCGCCCATTGTGTCTGCGCCGCCCTTGTCACCGCAGATCATAACAGTTGCTTCCATCGGATCTGCAATATTGAGCGCCCAGCTTGATTCAACGGAAACTGTTGCACCGTTTTTCATAACAACGAAACCGAAAGCTGAATCTTCAACGGTAAACTTTTCAGTGTCCCAGTCGCCCCAGGCATTTGCCGTACCGACCTGCTTGCCGAGCTTCTTGTATGAAGTGCCGACCACCATCTTCGGCTCGTGGTTATCCATAAGCCAGAGGGTAAGATCCAGAGCGTGAGTACCGATATCAATGAGCGGACCGCCGCCCTGCTCGTATTCGTTAAGGAACACGCCCCAGGTGGGAACTGCACGTCTGCGAAGAGCGATTGCTCTGCCGTAGTAAATATCGCCAAGCTCTCCGTCTTCGCAAGCCTTTTTAAGGTAAAGATATTCGTCTCTCCAACGGCTCTGATAACCGATTGTAAGCTTTTTGCCCGTTCTTTTTGCCGCATCAAGCATAGCCTGAGCTTCAGCTGCAGTTTTTGCCATCGGCTTTT
The DNA here is from genome assembly GCA_017625835.1 of Clostridia bacterium. Classification (GTDB taxonomy): domain Bacteria; phylum Bacillota; class Clostridia; order Oscillospirales; family Acutalibacteraceae; genus CAG-488. The sequence goes on along the minus strand of JAGAKF010000026.1, from coordinate 12,318 downwards.
CGCACATTACGTGCTTTCCTGCTTCAAGAGCATCAATTGTGATAAAGCTATGAGAACGGTTGGGAGTGAGGACGTGAACGACCTCGATGCTTTCATCCTTAAGGAGTTCTTTATAATCCTCATAAACTGCAACGTTTTCACCGAGATTGAACTTATCTCTTGTTTCGTAAGCACGTTCAACGATAATATCACAAAGCGCAACGATCTCAATATAATCAAGCTTTGTAAGAGCATTCATATGCTTTCCGTTACAGATACCGCCGCAACCGATGATACCGACTTTTACTTTTCTTTCCATTTTTACACCGCCTTAAAATTATAATTAAATATTATTTAAGGAAGAGATTACCCAAAGCAATGATACCTGTAAATCTGAGAACAAAAGCAAGAGCTTTTACGATTGTATCGCAGATAAGGCTTGCGGGCAAACCGAGGTCAACAAAGAATTCTTCTTCAGCTTCGGGTGCACCCTCGTACTCAAGTGTGAATGCCTGAGTGTAGATAACGCCACCTTCGCCGATGATCTCAGCTCGTACGTATGAGCCGATCTTATCTGAATAATCGTCAAGGTCGATTGTGTTGCCTGTTGCAATGAATTCGCCATCAGCAATCCAATGAACCATATATGCGTCCTTTGTGCCGATTGTGATTGTGTCTGCGTTATCATCAACCGCAACGTTTGTTACCATAGGAACAGCTGCTTCCTGGTCAAACTCAAATTTTGCATCCTGACCGCCGTTCTTTTCTTCTTCTACGATTGTTTCATATGTTGCCTGAAGTTCAGCTGCGAATTCGGGAGCAACACCTGCTGCTGAGAGTTCAGCCGCCCAGGCTTTGATCTCTTCGCGGCTTCCCATATAATAGCTTGCTGCAAAGAATTCGCCCTTTTCCATACAGTTTCTGAGAGCGTCCTGTGTAAGTTCAGGCATAACCATCCAGGTGTAACCTGAGTTTACGATATCGGGGTTATGAGCGTCAGATGTTGCGATTGCGTAAACATTTCTGCCGTGAGGAACAACCTTCTGAAGAAGAATATCCCAGAGCTTTCTGTCAAAACGTGTTCTGCTGTCTCCCTTACTGTTTATGTCAATACCGATACAAGAATCGTACTTAAGAAGAAGGTTTGCGAACTTATTTATAACATACTTATAGTGGATATTATCCATATCATAAGCATCTTCGTAGCACTCTTCATCTCTAGCATTTGAATACTCACCGGGATGATTGATTACTGAAAGACCGCCGAGTTTGTCAACGTTTTTAATCGGTGTTTCGTAATCACTTGTGCCGCCGACAACATCGTTACCGTAATCAACAAACCATGTGTTTACGTGAGCATTGTTGAAAGATGTCGGGTTCTGTTCATTAGCGAAAGGTACTCTCATCATTGTGTGAAGAGCGTTACCGTTTGCATCGTACTGATTATAATAATCATCAGCATAAGTATAGTCTGCGCCTGCATCCGTAACACCTGAAGCGTTAAGCGGATCAATCGGGCGGTTGCCTTCCTTTATGGAAAGGACAACGCGGATTGTCTTGGCCTGAGTGTCCTGATCCCAGCCGTAGTCAACTGTTCCGTGGTCACTGAGGGCCATAATATCAAAGCCGTGCTCATAGTGCTTTTCAACCTGCTGTCTGATAGTCTGATCACCGTCAGAAACAGTTGAATGAGAGTGGAGGTCAGCTTTGTACTGATTGTATGTATCCCAGTCAATGTCAGCGTACGTGCTGTTGATCTTATAATCAACGTCGCCTGCTGCATATGCGCCGACAGCAGTGCCTGTTGCCAACATAATTACTGAAAGGATTACTGCCATTGTCTTTTTGAATTTCATAATAATTCCTCCCTGTTTAAATACAGAATTACAGTGTAATTTTAGCACATTAAAACGGTGAATTCCAGCAGAAATTTTTCATTTTATAAAAACTATCAAATTGCACTAATCGAGCCTTTAATTTTGACAAAAATGACAAAAAGGCGAAGACAAGCTCCGCCTTTAAAATAACTTATTTTTCTGCACTTGCGATCAACAATTCAAAAAGCGCTATGTAATCAACATCTGTGCTCTGTGTGTCCGCATTTTCTTTCGTAAGCGGTTCAAGAGCTTCAGTTTCCTGATTGTTAAGCATAAACTGCGGATACTCGGGATAAGTGTGTATTGTTTCCTGGCCCGGTGTGTAGATGAGATTATAAGCAAACTCGTTGTATCCGTCAGAATACCATGTATGCATCATATCCTTTACAAACCACGTGATTTCAGGGAATGCGCAGGTTGACGCATCAATCACGTTATCGGGTGAAACGTGGTTATGTCCGTCATCAATTTTCTGTACGTAACCGTCACCAAGGGTTTCTCCGTAAGGTGCACAGGTTGCGCCGAGTGAAGTATGCTTTGTATCAATAAGGAAGTCGCTCTGGTTTGTACTCTGCTCCCCGAGAGGAACGGCAGCTTTGCCGTAATTCGAAATAATTGCGAAGTTAATGCCGTTAGCCATTGCATCTTCAATAATTTCTTCTTTGCGGTTCATTACCTCGTAGTGGTACTTATCAATCTTCTTTATGAGTTCAGCATTCACTTCTTCATCAAGCATAAATTCTTTTGCCTCTTCGTAAGAATCCTCGGCAACAAACGCCCAGATTCCCGGAATGTATCCGAAAAGAGATTTGATGCAATCCTCATACACAACATCCTTGATATTGACAATAAGTCCTTCAAGAATATTGACTACGGGATTGAATGCAAGCGAAGCGAATGTCTTGTAGAGGGCACGGTAGAATACCATTTCAGTTGAATTACCTTCAAGGAAGTTACCGACGTAGTTCATAACGGGTTGCGGATCCAATTCAAGATCGCCGACAAACAAAGATGTCATCATTTCGATTCCTTCAAAAGCAGAAGACTGCATAATTACAGTCTCTACACTGTCGTAACCGTAGGTATGAAGATATGCCATTGTTACGGCACCGCCCATACTTTCCGAACGCAAAGCAACCTTACTGTGTCCCGTGAGACGTTTTGTTTCTTCGATATAATCGTTAAGTTCTGCAGCGATATCGAAAACGTCCTTTCGCCAGTCATAACGGAAAGTCGATTTTGTATTTCTGAAATGATATGGTGACGGCGGATCATAAACCTCGATATCGACAGTCGGGTTCTTCGGATTACCGTTTTCGTCACAGCTTGCGTCGTAGAAAAGGTCATTGACCTCAGCGCTCAGCTTATGCGCAAACTTATCATAATTTCTTGTGAACAACATTTCAAAAAGCGGAAGAATCAGCCTTTTGATCATATCAGTTATCGCTTCCGTTTCAACGCCGAAAGCACCGTATTCCTCCTCTGTGCCTGCGTTGGCAACAAGATCCGTATAAGCAAATCCCGTTACGAAAATTACAGGAATATTGCCACAGTTACATTCATCGGATTCTGACTGAGCAAAGATTGACAAGCTCAATGAAAATGCGATGACAACTGAAAGGAAAACTGCAAGAAGTTTTTTCATAAAAATGCCCCCTTTGCGCTGATTATACCATAACAGAATTACATTTTCAATTCTCAGAAGGAGCTTATTTGCATATATTTTATCGGAGTGATTTTATGTCTGGTGCAAAAAAGCTTTTACACAATACTTTACTTCTGACGGCAGCCTCTTTTATTATGAGAACGGTTGCCGTCAGCTTCAACGTTTATCTTACCGAAAAAATTGGCGCTGACGGAATCGGACTTTTTCAACTTATAAGTTCTGTTTATGCTATGGCGATTACCTTTGCTTCCGGCGGAATAAAGCTTGCCTCGATGCGACTTGTTGCCGATAATCAGTCTTCAGGCAAACATTCAGAACGTAGGATTATGACAACGTGCCTTCTTTACTCTTTGATTTGCGGTATTATTATTGCAGTCATACTTTTTAAGTGTTCAGGATTTATCGGCACAAAATGGATCGGTGACGTAAAAAGTATTTCATCGTTGAAGGTACTGAGTCTGAGTCTGCCGTTCATTTCGGCTTCGGCGGCCCTCGGCGGTTATTTTACGGCAAAAGGTAAGGTGTTCCGCTTTACGCTCGTTCAGCTTTGCGAGCAGATTTTAAAAATCGTTGTCACGGTTTTGTCGCTCAGAAGTGTCGCAAGTTACGGAACGGAAGCCTCGTGCATCGCCATTGTTTTCGGAATTACGGTGACGGAAATTTTCTCAATGATTGCTTCGTTTGTTATTTACAGAATCACAAGCAGAAAATCTGAATCGGGCGGCAAAATAAGAGATATTATAGAAAAGCTTTTCCATATAGCGATCCCCGATGCGGTCGGGTCACAGATGCGTTCTGTGCTGATGACCGTAGAGCATCTGCTGATACCCGTCGGATTCAGAAAATCAGGAATCAACCAGCAGTCTGCAATGGCAACATACGGAGTTATTCACGGGATGTGCCTGCCATTGGTTTTGTATCCTTCTGCGCTGTTATCGTCTCTGTCAGGACTTCTTGTGCCCGAAATTTCTGCACAGCACAGTCTCGGCAATAAATCAAGAATAAGCTATATGACCCACAGAGTGTTACATCTTGCCCTGCTTTTTTCAATCGGTACAGCAGGGATAATTTATTTTAATGCGGAAGAACTTTCTACAGGGATCTATTCAGACAACAGCGTTACTTTTTACACGCGTCTGCTTTCTCCGCTGATTCCTGTTATGTACCTTGATATGACAATCGACGGGATTCTCAAGGGGCTTGATCAGCAGAAAAGCTATATGCGATACAATATAATTGACGCTTGTATCTGCGTTGTTTTTGTTTATATTCTTGTTCCCGTTTTCTCTGTTAAGGGTTATATTTTCGTAGTTTTTCTCAGCGAGATAATCAACTTCGCTCTCAGCTTCAGAAGGCTGACTATCGTAAGCGAAGTCAGAGTTGACCTTTTCAGGGATATCATTGTTCCGATCGGCTGTGTCATATGTGCAGGCACAGCAAAAAACATAATATTTCCTGCGGATAATATGCAATCTGGGAATACGTTTTTTGCTGTCTGTTCGGTTGTTTTCAGCGTGATAATATATTTATTCTTACTGAAAATTTTCAGCTCGATTGATAACGAAGAAATCCTATGGGCTAAAAAAGCCGTAATAAAAAACCGCTGATAAAGGTACCAACCCTTATCAACGGTCTGAATAAATAAATTTTATTTTATATTAACTTCAACGTATGATGACGCAATCTCGTTACCCTGCTTGTCGTAAAGCACAGCTTTGAGCTTTGTTTCACCTTTTGCATTTGCAACGACAACACCGTCTTCGTCAACTGTTGCGATGGCTTCGTCTTCGCTTGACCACTCAACTCTGCCACCCTGAACAAGGTGTTCAAAGTCAATTTTACCCTTGCTTCCCTTATCAAGGAAAAGGTAGTGGCAATTTAGCCTCAGCGGATCTTCAATATCGCTGTTAACCTGCAACATCTGCTCCTCCGTAAGCAGGCGCATCCACGTCATCTGAACGTACGGCTGATGAACGTTGATTACCATATTGATCTGCGAGATCAGCGACTTGACACTTCCGAAGTTGATTTCAATATAATTCAGAAGCTTGTTGATTATTTCAAAAAAGCCTTCGATTTCTTCATCGGTAAGGTCAGCTCCTGCTTCACTTGCTTCAACGGAATCCGCAAGGTAAGGCACGTAACCTTCTGTTTTGATCTGTTCAAACTTTGACGGTTTTACTCCCTGAACAGTCGCCGACGCCATTACGCTGACGGTTTCCAGGAAGTCTCCTATTCCCCTCTTCTTGCCGAGGTACTGTCCGCCGAAGAAAATCATCGGACGTTCAAGATGCTCAACATAATACTCTCTGTCGATCATAACATCCTTTGCAAGGGAATAGAACAACTGATTAAAAATCGCCTCGCAGGACAGAGAATCTTCCTGAGAATAGAAAAACTTGTTCGGCTTTTTGCCCGTGTGCGCCATAAACGAATTAAACTCGTCGCAGGCCGCAGTGTAATAATCTTCATAATCCGCACAGCGTGATGCAGATGGAAGATAATACTTTTTGCCGTAGCAGGTAAAATCAAAGTTATCCATAACAAACATCGGAACGTAATCGTTCGGATTAACGATGTTTATGATATTAGAATACAGCGCATCACTTGCATTCGGATCGCTCGTGCACTGAGGGATTTCGTAAAGATACGAATAAATATTTTCCGCCTTCAACTGTGCTTTTGCGATATTATCCTTTTCTTCCCCGAGAGTTTCAACATAACTTCCGTCGATGAGCTCAGCGGCAAAAAGGTTGCCGATTGACGAACCGCGGCTGTAAGCAGGAATAAGGAGTTTAACCGTTCCGTACGGTTCAAAGTCTTCGAAATATTCATTGAAATAAAGCATCGTCTTATCCTTCGAAATTTCAAAGCCTTCGTGGTTCACACCCGTACCGACACGGACATTTCCGCCCCATTCCATACCGTAGTTACCGCTTCTGATTGCGGCGATAAGAAGGGTTGTTTTTTCGCCCTTAAGCTCAATGTCTTTTCTTCCTACGGCGAGGGCAATTTCGTCGTAACCCTCGGAAGCGTAAGCATATGTCTTTACATCGTATCCGCATTCGTTGAGCATTTTGCAGATATGCTCGTCAGGTTTAGTGTTATCAAACGATCTGAATGATGCCATTGACACACACAGAGAATACAGCGCAAGCTCGTGGTTATATTCGTAAGGACTTCTGTCAAAATATGCATCCGAATACGTGTACGGATAGATAATCGTTTCATCAAACCAGTCGCATCGGAACTGTCCCTGCATAACAACGGGAACATCCTCTTTTTTAGAAACCGAACCCGTCTGCAATGACAGCATAAAAAGAAGGACGGAAATAACTATGGCAAATCTCTTTCTTCTTACTCTTGCTTTCTGCTGTCTTTTAGCCTTTTTTTCACTTTTTTGATGAAGTTTTAATTCATTTTTTTCTGTTTCTTCAAGAGTCATCGGAGCTCTGCTTCGCATATTCATCCTCCTTCCTTTATTCATACTTGCAATTTTTTTGCGTTATTGGTGTTTAAAGTATAATTTCAAACTCTCCGCTTCTGAGGATTCTGAGCAAATCCTCGTTTGTGCGGATTTTTTCATTTGTCATAATTCCGCTTAAGTTTTCCGTGTGCGCTTCCCTGTGAAAATCAGTTCCGCCGACACGAATCTGCATATTGTTTTTCTCTGCCCACTCGGCCGCCTTTTCATTGATATCCGTATTTTTTCCTTTTCCGTTGTATATCTCGCAACCGTCGAGATATTTCGGATTCGTTCTGAAAATGTACGGTCTGAACGGATGCGCCTGAAGAAAAATCGCATTATTTCTCTTGCAAAGCTCGTAGAACTTACGCGGATAATAGGTCATAAGGTTTCCGTTGTTTCTTATGAAGTCGGGAGTTATTCCGTAAACCAGATAATCGTTACCGTTACCGTAAAAGCGAACTTCCATACCAAGCAGCACAGTAAAATCGTCCCCTGCGGCAGCAAGAGCATTTTCGTAACCGCTTAAATAGAAATCCGTCTCTTTCTGCGGAGCAAAAAGATGTCTGTCAAGAAATGTCTGCGGTGAATAGTGATCAGTTATAACAATACCGTCATATCCCCTGGACTTGTAAATCTCAACAGCCTTTTCTGCAGGACAAGCCGCGCAACGGCTGACATCCCCCGTATGGCAATGCAACTCGTACTTATACTTCATAGGAAACCTCTTAAAAACAGTACGGCAAAAGCCGTACTGTCAGTGTTATTTTACTCTGCTCATTATATCTGCAAATGCATTTGAAAGTGTTTTGGCTGCAGAATATCCGAGTGAGTTTGTTTCGTGGTAATGACCACGGTCAAATTTATCCTTCGCTGTGCTGAGGTAAGCCTCAGTCTTGTGAAGAATGAAGTCATTCGGCGGAACAACGTATCCGGTAAAGTCATTACTTACGCCGAACACAAGAAGATTCTCGTCGCCTGCAACCTCGACAAATGACGGAGGATTGATTTCAGGACCTCTGCCTGTCGGAGATTCTTCTGCCGAAGCGGCACCGCCGTAAGCGATTTCAGGGAATGCCTCACCCGGGATGAGAAGCACCTGCTGTGTGCCGATCTTCATATATGTCATTTCTGAAACGAGAGCCATTCCGAGCTCTGCTTCATCGCTTGCAACCATCTTAGAGCTCATAACCTTGAGCATTGCAAGGAAAGCAAGAACGCCGTTATCCGCATGATAATAGAACGGTTGCTGAAGCACCGTAATTTCTGCAGGCATCTTTTCATCGTTGTCGATTCTGAGCGCACCTGCAGCAAGAGCCTTGCCCTGCTTTTCCGTGCGAACCCATCTGTCTTCCTCGTCGTCAAATTCACCGGGGTCAACCGCACCGATTGCTCCGATACCGAAGAGGATATTTACGTCCTTCTCGGCATAGATTGCTTCGCGAAGGAAGTAGGGATAGTCTGCACTGCAGAGTGTATTTCCGCCGCCAAGGGTGTTCGGATGAGCAGCGAAATTAAGAAGCCATGTTTCCTTCGAGCCGTTATCAGGAACGAAACGGAATCTAGTAAGCACATCGTGAAGAACGAACGGCGGACGTCTGTCATTCTGAGCCTCAGGAACATGAGTTGTTCCGAGGTAGAGGTCGCCTGTTGTTCTGTTTTCATAAGCTTCGATGCAGATTTCCTTGATTGTCTTAAAAATCTTGTTCATGTAAGTATCAACCTTACCTGTGAACGGAAGTCTGCCCCAATAGCCTACTGTATCGAAGCCTGCGTGCTGATGAGTACAGCAGATGTTGATAGCCTTACACTTTGTTTTTGCGCAGAAATCAGCAAGACTTTCACGGATAAGCGTAACTTCAGTATTTGTAAGACCGATGATATCAGCTGTAACGATAATGATACCGCCTTCGTCGCCTACACCAAGCCACATCGCACTTGCGGTAAGATTGTCATGGATACCTGTCATATCCTGAGCCATTCTGTGACCCGCTATGTAATACTTTTTCTTGCCGAAATCGTCGGGCATCATTTCACGGGATGCAAATCCGACATCATATTTTGAATCCTTGTTATTCTTGATCGTTGTGGGCATTACCTTCTCCAACTCGGGAGCAGGACCTTTTCTCTTCAGCTTATTGCCCTTGTTTGATGCAATTTTCTTTACGGCTGATGCCGCAAGCTTACCTATATCCATAAAAATCCTCCATTTCTCATTCACAGATATATTTCCGATTACATTATACCACAGCACTACTGATCATACAAGTGAAATTTATGTTAACAAATGAGCTGAAAATTATTTAGTTATACGATTGCAAGGGAGTAAAAAATCTGCTATAATTACACTTACATCATCAAAAAGAGGCGATATTATGAAATACGTTCTTTATGTTGTTCTCGCTGTTGTTGCAATTCTTGTGCTTTTGCTTCTTGCGGCAGTTGTCAGAACAGCGCTTATGAAAACAAAAAAAGCAGATTATGTACCTAATCCTGATCCGAAGCGAACAGATGAATACGTCAAAAAACTTTCGGAAATGGTACAGTATGAAACAATTTCAAAACGTGGCGAAGTTAACGTAGAGAAATTTCTTGGTTTCCACAAGGTTCTTGAAAAGCTTTTCCCGACAGTTCACGAAAAGCTTGAAAAAACGGAAATCGACGGCAACCTCCTCTTCAAATGGAAGGGTAAATCAAGCGAAAAGCCGATCCTCATTATGAGCCACCAGGACGTTGTTGAGGCAACGGGCGAATGGAAATATCCCCCGTTCAGCGGCGAAGTTGCTGAAGGCAAGGTATGGGGACGCGGTACATCTGACACAAAGTGTACCGTTATGGCATTCCTTCAGGCTGTTGAAGAACTTCTTAAAGAGGGTTACACACCCGACTGTGACGTTTACATTGCAAGCAGCTGCACAGAGGAAATCGGCGGCGACGGCGCTCCTAAGATCGTTGACTACCTTGACAAGCAAGGTGTAAAGCTCTTCCTCGTCTGTGACGAAGGTGGCGGTATCATTCAGGATCCGATGGCAGGCATCAAGGGCAACTTCGCAATGGTCGGTGTTTTTGAAAAGGGTTACGGCGACGTTAAGTTCATCGCACGTTCAACAGGCGGCCACGCAAGTGCTCCCCCGAAGAACACTCCGATTGCAAGACTTTCAAAATTTGTTGCTCAGGTCGATAAGAAAAACCCGTTCAACGTTGAGTTTATGCCTGAAGTCGAAGCAATGTTTTCAAAGCTTGCTCCGTATGCAGGCTTCGGCTTAAGACTTATTTTCGGCAACCTCTGGCTCTTCAAGCCTCTTATGAAGAAGCTTCTTCCGATGATCAGCGCTCAGGCAGGCGCAATGCTTTCAACGACAATCGCATTCACAATGTCAGAAGGTTCAAACGGCTACAATGTTATTCCTCAGGAAGCTTCAATCTGCGCAAATATGAGATACATTCCTCATCAGGGCACAGACGAAAGCCTTGAAGTTATCACAAATCTTGCAAAGAAATATAACATCGAAACTGAAGTTGTTTACAAGGGTTATCCCTCACCTTGCGTTGACATCAACGGTGAAGCTTTCAAGATGGTAGAAACAGCAATCAATGAGTGTTTCCCCGGTGTAGGATGCAGTCCTTACGTTGTAACAGGTGCAACTGATGCACGTTTTTATTCAAAGATTTGCGACAGCTGTGTACGTTTCGCTCCCGTTATTTACGGTCCTGAGCAGATGAAGGGTATGCACGGTCTTAATGAAAATATTGAATGCAACACGCTCCAGGGCGCGGTCGACTTCTATAAGAAGATTATTACAATGCAGAAAAGATAAGTAAAAAGTATAAACGGTGGCAGAAAATCTGTCACCGTTTTGTTATTTATGTAGACTACTAAAAAATATACTCCCAACCGCAATACGAGCTGATAAACCACTCATAATCATCTATATAATCAAGATCATAATTTTCAAAATCAACATAAGCTATTTCATTTGAAGTTTCGTTTATACCTATAAGACGCACTACTTTTGGATACTCATACGATCCTTCGAAATCTGTAACAATACTGAAATCAAAACCGTAAGCATTAAACGAAACAGTTATCCTCTCATCATCTTCAAGCGAGGTATAATTGAACTTGTACTCGTTCACAAGCTGATTCTTTTGTTTTTCAAAGGATTGTTCATCATATTTTGCAATGGTCGTAAATGCAAGATCAGAAAAAATAGCTTTATAGAAATATTTATAAGCAATAATTTCTTCAAAATCTCCTGCTCTTTTAATTTCAATCATTCGATCACTATAGGAAAATTCTTCATCAACCTCTGAGTTATAAGCGTTAATTTCATCTAATCCCTCAAATTTTCTGAATTCAGTCTGACCTCCGAAAAGATTAAAAAATGTAAAGCAAATAAAAAACACGAAGAAAATAATGCCGGTAATGATCGACTTTGCTAAGTTAGAAAGTTTCTTTATTAAAATAAAAAGTGTAGAAAGCAAAGCTGCAACAACGGTAATTATAACCAAAAAACGGCCTATGATGTAGCTGTTTACAAGACAAAAAATTATGTATGCAACGAGCAAGACTATGTTTAATCCGGCGAAAATACAGCTGACTGTAAATGATTTACTTTTCATCATAACCTATACGTCCTCCTGGATACTTGAAACATTATTTATAAAAAGCAGATGTAATATGATTTTCTGATAATCCACTTTGCGTATTTACATTATACTCTATAGTAAATGTAAATTCAAGATTCAGTAAAGTTGTGAAAGTAATTCAAAATATTCTAAAAAAAAACCGTAGCTCAGTTCTATGGTTTTAAGTTTATAATGAAAACATAATATAAAAAGTTTGGCAGGGATTTACCCTGCCAAAAATTACATAAACATATGAAGAATTGTATCAGCTATGACCTGAAACGGAAGAAGAATCTGATTCATTGTAGGACCAATCTGTTCCGGATCAATCTGACCTATCAATGCATCAAGGTCAATACCTACCAAATCACCAACTCCTGAAACGGCTGAATAAAGAATCTGGAAAGGAATTATAAAAAAGAGCAACATAGATGAACCCATCATAATAAACTACCTCCTAACTTTTAATAAATCTATTGTATATATGTATACATATGTTGTCAAGTGTTTTGCAAAAAAAGAAACCGTAGCTCAGTGCTACGGTTTAAAATATCTATAGGTTACGCACCTTCAAAACTGAACAAAGACATGTTAGTAAAGTTGAGTTTAGCTTTTCGCTTTGTTTCCTACACTTGAACCAATGTTACTATGGTCAAGCCCTCGACCTATTAGTACTGCCCAGCTGAAAGTATCACTACTCT
>JAGAKF010000025.1 GCA_017625835.1 Clostridia bacterium | reverse complement strand
CCTTTCAAAATACTCATTTTGCAACTTTGCAATTATCATTATACTTATTTTGTTATTTCTTGTCAACTCATTTTACAACCCATTAAAGATATTTTTTAATTTTTATCAGAAAAATAGTTGCAAAATAGGTTTTGATATGTTATACTTGGTTTCGATAGGAGGTGTAAACCTTGAAAAAAGAAATTACATTCACCGCAAAACAGGTCGGTGAACGAGTGAAAGAACGTCGAACAGAATTGAATCTTACGATGCCGGAGCTTGGCAAGCGTATCGGAGTGAACAAGTCTACGATACAGAGATACGAAGCAGACGGCGTAGACCCAAAAAGAACAATGATTATCAATGGACTGGCAGAAGCACTGCTTACCACTCCTGAATGGCTCACAGGTCTTTCAGAGGATAAGGAATATGACAGCAGAACGCTCTGTGAAAAAGATTTGGAAGAACATATCAAGAAGTACATTGATACTGTGTCTACGGTTGTGAATGGCGAACCGCACCAACAGCTCCTTACCACATTTCTCGGAAAGATGATTGATTTGTATTCCGTTCTCTGCTACCACTTCTCCGACGCTATGGCAGAGGTTGACCGTGTGGCAGAAGATGAAGGACTGAAACAGTCTCTCCGCAGATATGCGATTGAATCAGGAGCGATTACAGAGCGAGTTTACCATAAAGAGATGGAAGCACCGATTGAGGATATGAAACGATTCTTAGACGGAATTTTACATATCTACGATGAAGGACGCACCGCTGTAAAGATGGGTGACCTTTTCGGGATAGTAGCGGAAGCCGAAGCAAGGCTTGCCGAAAAAGAATAATTCCGTGGCTCTTTGACAATGAAAAAAAGCCGATTGACAATAATCGGCGGATGTGACACTATTTACTTTACGCACACCATACGTCACAGTTCCGATTGCCACGGATAGAAAGGAGACTATTTATCAATGGCAAAAGGATCTGTAAGAAAAAAGGGCAAGAAATGGTACTACCGCTTCTATGTAGAAGATGAAAGCGGAAAGATGGTACAGCGTGAGTTTGCAGGCACAGAAAGCAAATCCGAAACGGAAGCATTGCTCCGCAAGGCAATGGAGGACTACGAAGCGAAGAAGTTCGTGGCAAAGCCTGAAAACACTACTGTGGGTATGCTGCTTGATATGTGGGTGGAGGAAGAACTGAAACCCGGCAATCTGAGCAACGGTACAGTAATGGCATATATGGGAACAGTGAACAGGATAAAGAAATATCCTATCGGCGACAGAAAGCTGAAAACGGTCACTGCGGAACATTTACAGGCATTTATGGACTTCCTTACTTTCGGAGGACAAAACCCTGATGGGACAACAGCAAAGGCACTCAGCAAAGGGTATCTGAGATTGTTCTCAGCAGTATTGCAGGGAGCGTTCCGATTTGCGGTATTCCCGAAAAAACTGATTTCCTTTAACCCTATGCAGTATGTGGTATGGAGAGGAAAGAAAGAGGAATACGAACTGTTTGCAGACGAGGACGGAGAAGTTGACAACGCTCCTACCATTGACCATCAGCAGTTTCTGATGTTGGAGGATTTTCTGAAAAAGAAAGACAATCCTGCACTGCTCCCAATGCAGATAGCCTATTACACAGGGCTTCGTATCGGAGAAGCGTGTGCATTGACTTGGCAGGACATCAACCTTGACGGACAGTATCTCACAGTACGACGCAGTATGCGATACAACGGGCAAAGGCACAAGACAGAGATAGGTGCTACAAAACGCAAAAAAGTCCGCACCGTGGACTTCTGCGACACTCTGGCAGACATTCTCAGAAAGGCAAAGACGGAGCAGCACAAAAACCGCTTCAAGTATGGCGAACTCTACAACCTCAACTACTACAAAGAGGTCAAAGAGAAAGACCGTACTTACTATGAAGTCTACAGCCTGCCGAGAACGGATGAAGTGCCGGACGGATACAAGGAAATATCCTTTGTCTGCCTGAGACCTGACGGAGCATACGAGTCACCGAGTACAGTTGGTGTTATGACAAGGTCGGCAAAAAAGAAACTGGAAGGATTTGAAGATTTCCATTTTCATATGCTGAGACACACATTCACAAGCAATCTGCTCTCCAACGGTGCAGCACCAAAGGATGTGCAGGAACTGCTCGGACACTCTGATGTAAGTACCACAATGAACATCTACGCTCACTCTAAGAGGGAAGCGAAACGAACTTCCGCAAGACTGCTTGATAAGGTGGTCGGGGAAGCCTAAACAAAAAGTTTCCCTTGTTTCGGCTCATAAGGGCAAAAACAAGGGAAAATACATAAGGAACGAGTTTTAAAATGCCGATTTTCCTTGAAAATACAAGGGTTTCGGAGGATTGATTAGATAAATTTGAATTTGTGTAACTTTATATATTCTTCTCGATACAACAAAAGGTCGGATACTAATGTATCCGACCTTTACTGTTTTTAGAATATAAGGTGTG
>JAGAKF010000024.1 GCA_017625835.1 Clostridia bacterium | reverse complement strand
CCGCCGTAAAGCTTAAAGCATTCGTCAACAAGAATTGTTGAAAGAGTTTTGGCGGTATATCCGACAGGAGCAAGAGTTTCCATAAATGAAATTATATCCTCTCTTTTCCAGCCGAAATTATATGACATGCCGATTCCCGCATGGGGACATCCGTCACTCATTGCAACAAAAATATCGTTTTCACGAAGTTTTATTACGCTCTTAAAAATCTTTTTTCCGCCGATGTTCATTTCCGTTTTTGGATAATCGTAATTTTCTTCATCACGGATGATGATTACCTGCGGATTATCATACTGAATAACTTCGGCAATATCATTATTCTTGAGGTGAATGATAGTAAAAGTAGAGTATGCTACACCTCGGACAGAGCAAACGGGAAGGGTTGCGGCAATGGTTGAAACACATTCTTCAAGAGGCAAACCCTCTGCCATCATTGTTGAAATTATCTTTGATGTCAGTGTTGAAAGAATGCTCGCTTTAACACCGCTTCCGAGACCGTCTGCAAGAACGATAACGGTTGAATTTTCGTCCTGTTCAACAACATCAACATGGTCACCGCAAAGCTCTTCGCCGTAGTGATTGACGCTTTTATAGCCGATATCTGCACACAAATCATTCATCGGTAATCGACTCCTTCAGCTTCGCAAGAGCGATTTTTGTTTCTGCGGCTGTTTCGCCGAGAAGTGATGCGATTTCCTGAACAATGCGCATCTGCTTTTCAACAACTCTGTCCGCAACCTCAACGGTCTGACGGCTGATATTCTCTTTTTTCTCACGTTCTGCCTCTTCATCGGTAACATCACGCATAATGCCGATAAGAAGGTGCGAGTCACGGTCATAAACAACAGTCTGCTCAACGTATCTCTTATATTCTGCAAGATATACGCGCTGGTCACGGACATCTCTGCCCGTTGAAAGAACGGTCATAAACACGCTGGGGTCAAGAATTCTGATTACCTGGTCACCGAGAACATCGGATGCAGAGCGGATATTCATAATCTTTCTTGCGGCGGTGTTTATCTGCTGAACCTCAAGCTGTTCGTTGAGAACGATAAGTCCGTTGGGAGTGTTTTTGACGATTGTGTCTGAAAAGCTTTCTGCTTTATCCTTAAGATAAGGCAGACACATTGAAAATTCTGCCTTGCCCTGTGAAATTGCAATAGCTTTTTCACGGCAGGTATTATAACCACACGAACCACAGTTGAGCTCATCGGAAGGCTTGAATTTACCCATCTGACGGAGAATGTTGTTTATTTCTGCTTCCGAGGGAAGAGGAAGTTTTCTTTCGATAAAACTGAAATTCTTTTTCAGTTCGATTGCCTTGGGCTGGTCAACCTCAAAATCCTTTGAGCCTGCATAATTTGCAACCTCAATATAGTCTTTTATGTTTGAAGTGTGGTGATATTTTTCAATAACAGGACCGCCTACGCAGCTGCCCACGCAAGATGACATTTCAATAAAGCACTTATGAATCTTACCTTTTTCAATATCTTTGAGAACGGCAATACAGTTTTCAACGCCGTCAATGGCAACGTATGTATAGTCACTCGTTTCGGTCATTGTTTTGAGCACGCCGCCCGTTGTGGGGAAGAATCTGGCACGGCTGAATTCATCCTTATCCGAAACTGCTTCAAGCTCAATATTTTCTTCTTTGAGCCATTCGGTAAGTTCCTCGAATGTAAGAACGGCATCTGCAATGCCTTCGTAATATTCAGCTTCATCCTTTTTTGCAACGCAGGGACCGACAAAAACTGTTTTTGCGTTGGGTATGCGTTTCTTGATATCCTGACAGTGTGCCTGCATTGGGGACATAACATCGGCAAGATATTCGAGTGCTGCGGGATAATGCTTCTGAATCAGAAGATTTATTGAATGACAGCAGGAAGAAATGATAACATCTCTCTCCTCTTCCGCAAGTATTCTTTCATATTCATTCTTAACAATAGTT
>JAGAKF010000023.1 GCA_017625835.1 Clostridia bacterium | reverse complement strand
TTCAACTTCACCGATTATTGTTACTTCTTCTGATGTTTCCTCTTGGCTCGCAATGTTAATATCAGTTTTCTCTATGTCTTTTAGAGCTTCCGCCAATACAGACATGGGAAGAATTTCAATAATTAGAAGAATCGATAATATCGTAGATATTATTCGTAAAAACATCTTTGATTTTCTCATATTTACCTATCCTTTTCTTGAAACTTAAATTTCAGCAATCTTAATTTCACATTGTAATCACCAACCTTGACTAAATCGGAAAACAATGCAAATCTACCAACTACCCGCCAAAATTTTCAATATATCCTCATATTATTATTAACTTTTCACACATACAAGCTTTATTCAAAACTGCACATTTTAGCCTCGAAATTGCACAAGCAACAACACAGTTCTATTTAACACACTAAATCTATATACAACGATTCATCCCCGACATCGGATTAAAACCTGATGTCGGGGATTTTTTGTCTGAAGCTTTATAGCGTCAAATTTTTTCATTAAATTTCTTTCCATCTAACATATTATTCCTGAAGCCACAGGCTATAGGAGTTTCTCACACAGGGACAGATTTTTGTCGCTCTGCCTGAACATATTAACCCCCGATGCACGGTTAATGCATCGGGGGTTGTGTTTTTATACGCTTATTTAATTGTCATCAGCTTTTACTTTCGGAATTTTCTTTGACACTGTCTACTGTTAACCTTACGGTATTGTTTTCCATTATTCCGAACCCATCGGATGTTTCAGCAGAAAAAATCGCCTCATTATCCCTGTACGCAGTCACCGTACCTGCACTCAAAGAAAATACCGTGTCAGTGTGACCTTTTTTTATTCCGTAAGAGCCTGAAAATCTGCCCTTGATGTCATCAGCAATATTAAGCCTGATGCTGTCGCATTCCGAAACCTCGATTTGTCGGTCAACGGTAAAAATAATAAGTGAAAGCTTTTCATTCATGGTGTCACCTGATATCCGCTTTGTACTTGTTGAATACATCATCTATTGTTCCTGACATAAGAAAATACTGTTCAGGAATATTGTCGCATTCTCCCGAAAGTATCGCTTCGGCACTTTCGACGGTCTTTTCCAACGGAACATATATGCCCTGCTGTCCCGTAAAGCTCTCTGCAACATGGAAAGGTTGGCTCATAAAACGCTGTACACGGCGGGCTCTTTTTACAACAACCTTATCTTCAGGTGAAAGCTCTTCCATTCCAAGAATAGCAATAATATCCTGAAGCTCGGCATATTTTTGCAAAACGCGCTGTGTTTCCTTGGCAACGCGATAGTGTCTGTCACCGACAAAATCCGGAGAAAGAACTCTTGATGAAGACTCCAGAGGATCAACTGCGGGGTAAATACCCAATTCAACAATCTTTCTTGAAAGAACCGTTGTTGCATCAAGGTGTGAGAATGTTGTAGCAGGAGCAGGGTCTGTAAGATCATCGGCAGGAACATAAACAGCCTGTACCGACGTTATTGAACCGTTACCCGTTGATACAATTCTTTCCTGTAGCTTACCCATTTCGGATGCAAGCGTGGGCTGATAACCAACAGCCGAAGGCATTCTGCCTAAAAGAGCAGATACCTCACTGCCTGCCTGAGTAAAACGGTAAATGTTATCAATAAACAAAAGCACATCCTTGTGTGATTGCTCACGGAAATACTCGGCCATTGTAAGACCAACAAGGGGCACTCGCAGTCTTGCGCCGGCAGTCTCATTCATCTGACCAAAAACCAGGGAAGTTTTGTTGATAACACCCGATTGATTCATTTCATTCCAGAGGTCATTGCCTTCTCTTGAGCGCTCTCCTACCCCGGCAAAGACAGAGTAACCGTCATGTTCAAACGCAACATTACGGATAAGCTCCATAATAAGAACTGTTTTGCCGACTCCCGCTCCGCCGAAAAGACCGATTTTACCGCCTCTTACGTAGGGAGTCATAAGGTCGATAACCTTAATGCCTGTCTCAAGTATATCGTTTGCAGATACAATCTCTGCAAATGAGGGAGCAGGATGATGTATCGGCCAATGCTCCTTGGCATTTATAGCCTCTCCACGGTCAATCGGCTTACCCGTTACATTTACCATTCTACCCAGGGTTTCTTCACCCACGCAAATTTTAATCGGCGCACCTGTATCAACAGCCTTGATACCTCTTGACATACCGTCAGTAGGATTCATTGAAATGCATCGGACTTCGCCGTTGCCGAGGTGCTGTGATACTTCAAGAGTATATATTTCGTTATTGACTTCAACATTTATGGCATTGAATATATCGGGAACATCGAATTTATCAAAAAGAATATCGACTACGGGACCCGTAATTCTTTGTACCATTCCTACGGAACCTTCAGCCATATATCATTCATCTTCTTTCGTTGAGTATTCAGCTGAAATTTCAATAACATCAGCTGTAACCTGACCCTGGCGTATACGATTGATCTGGGTTTCAAGCAAAACACAGTATTCGCATGCCGTATCATAAGCGGAGCGCATGGTTGTAAGCGTTGCCGCTTGCGCACCCAATGCAGCTTCAAGCACTTTTTTATACAGGATTGAAACGAATATTTTTTTGGACGCATTGCTTATAACGGTTTCTTTATCCGGAACAAATATAGGATTGCCGTTATCAGACTCCGTCCCGTCTGCGCCAAACAGGTCATATACCACAGGGGCTTGCTTCATCATATTAATGTATTCGGGATACACGATACGGACTGAAGAAATCTTGCCCTCCTGCATAAGACAGCATATTTCTTCAAACAACTGCTGAACCTGAAAGTATGAAGGTATATCGTCGAAATTATATTCTCTTTCGTAGGAAATGCCTTTTGTACGGAAATATTCGCCGACTTTTTCCCCACAGGAAAATATAAATGAGGGTTTCTCTTCCGATTCAAGTATACTTTCAAAATAATTAAGAAGCTCTGAATTAAACGCACCGCACATACCCTGGTTTGCACCTATAACTATGTAGCATACAGGTGCATTTGTGTTATTAAAATAAAACACATCATTGAATTCCTTACGGTATTTTTTATAAAGCTGAGCACACTGTTGCTCATATTTTTCATAATTACCGTAAAGCGTATTCAGACGCGAATATTTAACTGTTGAGGCTGTTTTCATAGCCAAAGTGAGTTTTTTTGTTGAACGTATGACCTGCAGCTTCTTTTTCAAGTTTTGTACCGTGGCCATAATCAAAACCTCGCTGAGAACTCAACGAGAGCCTCGCCGAGTTCGTTTTTCAGTTTATCATCAAATTTAGTTGCAGTCCTGACTTTCTCGGCAAGACCTGCTTTTTCCT
Source organism: Clostridia bacterium (assembly GCA_017625835.1). Classification (GTDB taxonomy): domain Bacteria; phylum Bacillota; class Clostridia; order Oscillospirales; family Acutalibacteraceae; genus CAG-488. Next base: position 6,614 of record JAGAKF010000023.1, on the reverse strand, counting down.
CTGCAAAGTATTTATAAAGTTCCCTTTCGAAATCCTCCATATTTTCAGGACTTATTCCGTCAGCATAACCTGAACTGACAGCGAAGATAAGGATTGTCTGCAGATGATCGTCGATCGGCTTGTAACGGCCCTGTTTGAGAGCTTCCGTCAGAAGTCTGCCTGAAGCCAGAGTAGCTTTGGTAGCATCATCGATATCAGAACCAAATTGCATAAATTCAGCAAGTTCACGGTACTGGGCAAGTCGTGTTCTGAGTGAAGACGAAACCTTCTTCATAACAGGATTCTGTGCTGCACCGCCGACACGCGAAACAGAAAGACCGACATTGACAGCAGGTCTCTGACCTTCGTTGAACAGTTCGGCATCAAGGAAAATCTGTCCGTCCGTAATAGAGATTACATTAGTCGGAATATAGGCAGAAATATCGCCTGCAAGCGTTTCGATAATCGGAAGAGCTGTAATTGAGCCTCCGCCGAGTTCATCAGAAAGATGAGCTGATCTTTCAAGAAGTCTCGAATGCAGGTAGAAAATATCACCCGGATAAGCTTCACGACCCGAGGGTCGGTGAAGAAGAAGTGAGAGCTCACGGTAAGCAACGGCGTGTTTTGAAAGATCATCGTAGATAATCAGAACATCCTTGCCGCTGTACATAAAATGTTCGGCAATAGCTGTAGCTGAGAATGGAGCAATATACTGAAGCGCCGCTGATGAAGAAGCCGGTTCAGCAACAATAACCGTATAATCAAGAGCTCCGTGGGATTTGAGCTTATCCTTGATCTCGGCAACAAGTGTATCCTTCTGACCGATTGCAACATATATACAGATTGTATCTTTTCCTTTTTGGTTGATGATCGTATCAATAGCAATTGCTGTTTTACCTGTCTGTCGGTCACCGATAATAAGCTCTCGCTGTCCCTTACCGATAGGAACAAGGGCATCGATAGCTTTGATTCCCGTGTGAAGCGGTGAATTTACCGGCGCACGGTCAAGAATGCTCGGAGCCTTGAATTCAATGGGTCTTTTTCCCTCACGATGAATGTAACCCTCGGCATCAATAGGATCACCCAAGGCATTCACTACTCTTCCGAGAAGCGAGTTGCCTACGGGAACAGAAGCAATTCTGCCGACTCTTCTGACACGCGTACCACTTTCAATATGAGCAAAATCGCCGAAAATGACACAACCGATACGGTTTTGCTGAATGTCAAGAACCATACCTCTTTCGCCACATTCAAATTCAACAACTTCACCGTACATAATATCGGCAAGACCGTCCATCCAGCATATACCGTCAGATACAGTCAACACCCTGCCAAGCTGGAAAACATGGATCCGAGGACGGAAAGACTCAGCTTTTTCTGAAAATTCCTGAATAAGATGACCTACAGTGTCTGTTGTCAGAATAGGTTCACGGTTAAGATTCTTCGAAAAACGATAAAGCTCTTCTGCAACGGTTCCGTCATAAACAGTATCACCGATTCTCAGTTTGAGTCCTCCGATAAGATCAGGGTCCTCAAGCACCCATAAGGATGTTTTACCGCCGACAGCTTCAAGCATCGCTGTGGTAGCTTCATCAACCTTTTTCACTATTTCTTCATCAAGAGGATATGCTGACGTAAGAGTGACATATAGGACATCATGATGCTTTAAATATGCCATATCGCCGGGAGTAAGTTTTATCTGTGGGAGAATAGCATCTATAACATCGACATCAAGGTCTCTTATTGCTTTCTGATATTTTTCACACGAAAAGAGCTTTATCACATTTTCACGCATTATCAAAAAAAGCTCTTCGCGGGCATCTTCAATCATCTCACGATGAATATCACTGCAAAGATGATTACGGAATTCCTCAATCTGTGCAATTTTTTCGTCAACAGTTGCCTGTGCTATTGCAATTTCTTCAGCGTCACTCTCATCTGATTCTTCCGGCTGATATTCATCAAAAACGGGCATAGCTGTTTTTTCGGCTTTTTCTGCTTCGTCGAGCTCACGGTTGATTTTTTCAAAGCGAGTGTTGAAAATGGACTTGACCATTTTTCTGCCGAATAAAAACAGTATAACTGCAAGAATTATAAAATTTATAATTACATATTGTATTTCCATAACATCATACCCTATGCGAAATTATGTTGTTAACAAAAATCTCCGTAACAGTCTCCATTTCGGGGGCAACAGATTTAACGATTTTTTCGCATTCATCACTTATACTGTCTCTGTATGCATTGATTTCGTTAAGACTTTCTCTTTGTGCAGCTTCAATTTTCTTTTTTCCTTCGGACTGTATTTCCTGTGCTCTGACCTTAGCCGCACTTTTTCTGGCTTCGATGTCAAGCTCTTTCTGCTCCCGGATGTATTTTTGATTTTCAGCAGTAAGCCTTTCGATTTCCGCTTTCTTTTCCCTTGCGGCAACAATTCTTTCTTTTCTGCTGTCAAGCATTCTGAGAACGGGTGCAAAAAGAAGGTTCTTAAGTATCAGCATAAGAAGCATAAAACAAATAACAGTCCAGATTACTACAGAAATCTGTATATTCATAATATTTCTCCTTGAATAACCGCTGACAAGCGATTATTGAAACTTGAACAGAACTGATTTATGCGATTTTTGAAACAAGCATAAAAGCAATCAGAAGGCCGTAAATTGTAAGAGCCTCCATAAGTGCAAGGGAAATAATAAGTGTTGAACGGATATCCTTTGCGGCATCGGGCTGACGCGCGATGCTTTCCATAGCTGCTTTAGCTGTTATACCCTGACCGATAGACGGTCCGAGTGTACTGAGTGCGATTGCGATTGCTGCTGCGATTGCGATAATAGCTGAATCTGTCATATAAAAAACTCCTTTAAAATATTATTCTGTAACTTCATCCAAATAGATAGATACGAGCATTGTAAATACTATTGCCTGCAAGGCACAAAACAAAATTGAAAGTGCCATCATTACAACAGGCGCCCCTATCGGAAGAATGTGATAAAGCTCTTCGGTTACCGTTTCTTCACCGAAAATGTTACCGTAAAGTCTCAATGCCAGAGAGGCAGGCTTGATTATTTCATCAAGGAGCATCAGAGGAAGCATAAAGAACATCGGTGATACAAAACGCTTGAAATAGTGCTTGACATTGTGTCGTATTCCGGATATCTGCAGGAATACAAAAGTAAGAATACCAAGTCCTAATGTTACGGACAGGCTCGCCGTCGGAGCCTTGACATAATCCGTAAGACCGACTCCGGGAATAAGCCCCGAATAGTTTGAGAAAATGATAAAAATAAAAAGTGAAGCTAAAAACGTAAAGTATTTTCTGGCTTTTTTCTTTCCGAGAGTATCTGAAAAGAAATTATCAAGATACTCAACACCCGTTTCAATAACATTCTGAAATTTACCGGGTCGTTCCTTCAGGTTTTTCTTTACGATAAGAGAAAGAATTGCAATAACAGCAAGAATAATCCACATCGTTACAACCTCGCCGGTAACATCAAGAATACCGAAAATGCTGAAAAGCACCTTAGATTTTTCACCCATCAGGGTCTTCCTCCTTTCTCTTTTCCGATTGTTGAAGACTCTCATTGTATCTGAGAAGCTTCTTTGTAAAAACAATCATCGGTAAGGTCATTCCCAAAGCTGCACCGATCAAAAGATACATCGGATCGTATTCGGTGTTTTGACCTATAAAATATACAACAACAAGAAATCCTATTTGTATCAACTGCCTTAATACCGTCACAGCCGAATACTTCTGGGGATTTTTTACCAGAACGGTTTTCGACAGCAGATAATTTACAAATGCTACACATACTCCGACCGCCGCAGAAACAGCCGCTCCGATAAGATCAGAAATCATAAGTTCACCTTCTTATGTTGCTATGATTTTTCATTATATCACTCCGATATCATTTTTCAAGTAAAATATGAAGTTTTTTCCGATATATCAACCATTAATCAGTATTTTTAACAATTAAAATATCAACACAGAAATTAGAGATTCACTGCAGTTTTTTCTTCTGCTGATTGCTCTGACTGACGGGCTTTGATATCCTTTGCAAACAGCAACTTAAAGATGATTCTTACAGCAGTCTGAAAAAGACATAAGCGTAAACAATAATCACAACAGTAATAAATGCAAACACCATTCTTTGAAATTGATTTCTGGGCATAATAAAATATTGGTGGTAAAAAGCCATACAAGCTGATTTCTAAGTCAACTTGTATGGCTTTCGTTTAAACATGCTTATTTAAGAGGCATGGGGATGTAAGAAATGAGCATTTCGAAAATCGATTTAATGAAATTCATAATCATTTCGAAAATGTCAACCGTTGCATCCTCTGTGTCTGCTTCGGGAGTTTCTTCCGTTTCTACATCAACTTCGGGAGTATCTGTTTCATCTTCAGCCTCGATTTCAGGAGACTGATCGATGAGGTCGAGGTACTCAACATATTCTGCCGATGTTTCAAGAAGAACCTCTGCAGGCTTTGTCTGGTCGACATTTGAAAGAAGTGCACCTGCTTCGTTGAGAAGTGCAACGTCTGATTCATCAATCACTCCGTCGTGGTTGCAGTCAGCTGCCATATAAACAGCTTCACTTGCACTGTCTCTGGTAAGCATTCCGTTTGCAAGGCAGGAAACAATAACTGCATCCTGTCCGTCATACCACGAGTCACCGTTGACGTCGCCGTAAATGAGAATTACGTATTCAGCAACGATCTCATTTTCATTTACGAGTGTTACTGTACAGCCTGTACCGATTCCGTTTTCGTAAGTCCACTCAAGTCCGTCAACAAGAATTTCTGTGTATCCGTCAAGAGAAACCGTACCGGGTGCGATTCCTGAAAGAATATTCTTTTCGTTATCAGCTACCAATCCGTTTGTTGCATTGAATGCCTTTGTACCGCAACCGTTTGCACAGATACCGTCTTTATCTGACCAGTCGTGTGTATTATTTATATTTTCGTTGCTGTAATCGTTTTCGTTGTTACAGTTGGTTATGAGATAAACCTTGTCGCCGCCGAGAACGGGATAATCGTCCGAGCCGATTTTCTGTCCCCAGATATGCGGTGTTACTGATTCAACATAGTTGCCTTCGTCATCATAGATTTCTTCTGCAACCACACCTGACTGAAGAAGATATGCAACCTCACCTGAAGCAAACTGTTCAGCAGTCTTTCCGCCGTCTTCAGTCTCTGCATCTGACAAATAGTAGCAGTTAGAAACAGAGCCGCCGTGGGCGTTAACTCCAACTAAAGAGTTAGCCGTTGTATAGCAGTTAGTAACTGTCGCACAATTATATCCTACAAGACCGTTGGCATTCTCCGGTACCGCCGCAGCACTCCATGAATTTTTCACTTCACCGCCTGAGGTGTATCCGATCAATCCGCCTCGATATGTTTCGCCCTCAACAGTAACCGTACCGTCTGCCGTGCAACCTGAGACAATACTTCCCGCCGAGCCTATAAGCGCGCCCACATGGGAATTAGCTTTGAAATAACTGTTTGAAATATGCACATCTTTGATAACATACGAATAGTCCGTGTATCCGAACAGGCCTACCATTGTAGCCTCAGGATCGTTAAAGTACAGACCCGAAACGGTATATCCCTGACCGTCAAAAACTCCTGTGTACGGTGTATATCCGCCACCGATAGGAGTCCACTGACGGAGGTTTTCTGCAGTTATATCTTCGTTAACCGTGATGTTATCCATCAGGCGGCCATTGATACCGTTGTTGCTATAGACATTGACCTGCTCTGCAAACCAATAAAGCTGACCTGCATTATAGATATCGTAATATTCAACTTCCATGCCCCATTCGTCTGTTCCGACATTTTTGTCGGCAGGCTCGTAGCTGTTACAATTACCTGTTGAGCAGAAGCCGTTTTCGTCAAACTCGTGACCCTCGCAGACTCTGGACAAGGTTCCGGAGTAAGTCCAGATTTCGAAATATTCAGTTACATCCTCACCGTTAAAACGAATGACAATGTTTTCTGTATCGACTTCGATAGAAGTTCCGCTCGCATAAAGGAGAACGCCTTCCATTGTAAACTGCTCTCTCAGGCCATCAGCGATATACTCATTCTGATCAAGCTCTGCATCACCGACAAGGAACTGATCAAGAGCTTCGAGATGAATTATCGGGTTTCTTATCGTGTATTCATATCCGTTACTGTCTATCAACGGCACATTTTCAAGAGACTCTGCTATGACATAGTTATGAGCATCGTTACCCTTCAGCGCCACGCCTGAAAGCTTAGCAGTCTCATAAGTGCCGGGAACAACATCGTCCACCGTACAGAGCAGATTGTCGTAACTCAGGCTTACATCATCGTGGACATCGTCCCACATAGCATCGGGATAGTCGCCCTCCTTGTAAACCACGATGCCCTCCAGATCGAGTCCGATAATTCCCACTACAGAGTTACCGTCATACTCTTTGGATGACGCTCTGAGCTGAGTAATAGTCAACTCTTTCGGAGCAACCGTGAAGGTAGCTGACACTGATTTGTCATCCATCGTCATAGTAACGGTATGTTCACCTGCATCAGCACAACCGTCTTCACAGCAACCGCTGATAACGGGTTTTTCGAAAGCATCAAGACCGCCAAGAATTCCTGTGCCTGAATATTCA
>JAGAKF010000022.1 GCA_017625835.1 Clostridia bacterium | reverse complement strand
GTGATGACGGTACTGAAAGTGAAAGCAACTCAATCGGTAATCAGAAAAAGTTGCTCTCACAAAAAGCAAAAGAATTGAAACTCACCAACACAAAATTCTATGTTGATGACGGTTATACGGGAACGAATTTCAACAGACCCGGTTTTCAGGCAATGCTTGAAGATATTGAAATGGGATATGTAACAACCGTAATGGTAAAAGACTTATCCCGTCTCGGCAGAGATTATGTTTCTGTCGGTCACTATACGGATAACTTCTTTCCTGAGCATAATATCAGATTCATAGCAGTCAACGACTTAGTTGACAGTAATGAAGGTGATAATGAAATTGCACCGTTCAAAAATATTATGAATGAGATGTATGCCCGTGACATAAGTCGCAAGGTCAGAAGTTCTCACCGCATAAGAGGAAATCTCGGTGAACCCTTATCTCAGCCGCCTTACGGGTATATGAAAGACCCGCAGAACAAAAAGAAATGGATTGTTGATACCGAAGCTGCAGAAGTAGTCAAAAGTATCTTTGCTATGTGTATTGAGGGCAAGGGTAATGAAACTATTGCCCGAATACTTCAGGAAAACAAGGTGATGATACCAATGGCATATTGGCAGAGTAAAGGCCTTAACAAGGGCGGTAAGAAAACACAGCCTGACCCATACAAGTGGTGTAAGACAACAGTACAGAAAATTCTCTGTCAACAGGAATACTGCGGTGACGTTATCAACTTCAAAACTTACTCAAAGAACTTCAAGAACAAGAAAAGACTTCAGAATCCCGAAGAGAATTGGAAGATTTTCAAAAATGTTCACGAGCCTATAATTGACAGAGACACTTTTGAAACAGTTCAGAAGATGAAAGCAAAAGGGAAACGCAGAGCACCTAATCCCGAACACGCTGAAAAGAATATGTTCTGCGGATTGTTATACTGTGCCGATTGCGGAAGTCCTTTATGGTTCAATGTAAATCATCCGAATACTGACATCAAGTATTTTATGTGTTCCAATTACAAAGGTCGCAGAGGCACTTGTGAGGGCACACATTATGTCAGAGCTGATTCCTTGGAACAGATTGTGATGCTTGAGTTGAGAAGTCTTGCAAGCTTTCTCATTGAAGATGAAGAAGCCTTCGCAGACATTCTTGAAGCAAAGACGAATAAAAGCATACTCAATCAGCAGAAGTTTCTTGAAAGCAGTATTGATAAATCTGTTGCAAGAACCAAAGAGATTGCTGTGATGTATGAAAAGCTCTTTGAAAAGCACATCAACGGTATTGTCAATGAGGAAAGCTTTATGCAGCTCTCACAGAAGTATGAAACAGAGCGTGACGAGCTGAAACTAAAAATCAGGCAATACCAAGAAGAGCTTTCAGAGATAGAAAACCTGCGTACAAGCAAAGAGCAATTCACATTGGCGGTTCGTAAGTTTATGCAGATGGAAACACTAACACCTGCACTCTTAAACGAACTGATTGAAAAAATTGAAGTCCATTCTATTGAGGGCAAGGGAAAGAACAAAACACAGAGGATTGTAATACACTACCGCTTTATCGGCGTTATTGAAAATCCTGTTAAAGAGAAGAATATAGTCCTTGAAGCAAGACAAGGTGTAGCCGTTGAATATCTCACGGCATAACAAAAAAGAGCAGGCTTAAAACCTGCTCGATACATAATAAACATAAACTATTTAACTATGAGGAAATATAAAAAAAGAAAAGTGAGTATTCACTTGTGTTATGAATACTCACTATGGTCCGAGTGGCGAGACTCGAACTCACGGCCTCTTGAACCCCATTCAAGCACGCTACCACCTGCGCTACACCCGGATGCTTGATTATTGTACCACAAAAAAATGATTTGTCAACAGTTTTAATAAAATAAATTTAAATAATTTTTCAAAAGGACATCCGGAATAAAAACCGAATGTCCTTTTAATCATAATGTGTTTTTTCTCGACTTTGGTTTCTTTGAAAAGAGAAGCAATAACGGGAAAATTTCAAGTCTTCCGAAAAGCATATCTATTATAAACACACATTTTGAAAACCATCCGTAAACGCCGAAATTACCCGTAGGGCCTACCGCTCCGAGACCGGGGCCGATATTATTCAGCGTTGAAATAACTCCCGTAAAGTTACTCACAATGTCTACACTGTCAAAAGAAACAAGCAAAACGGACACAGCGAGTATAACAAAGTACAGACACATATATACGCTCGTGCCCTGCATTACATCATCCGTGACCCTCTTACCGTCAAAGGTGACAACATTAACACTGCGCGGATGCAAAAGCCGTTTGAGCTCTCTTCTTGCATTTTTGAAAACAAGAATAATTCTGGACACCTTAACACCGCCGCCTGTGCTTCCGGCGCAGGCACCAATGCACATTACAATCAACAATATAACCTTACTGAGATCAGGCCATTGGTCAAAGTCAGTTGTTGAAAATCCAGTAGTAGTCATAACTGAGCTTACTTGGAAAAAGGCGTGCCGGAAAGATTCAGCGCCCGTTGCAAAAAAATCGTTGACATCAACTGTAATAACCAAAACCGCAGTAAACATAATCAAAAGATACGCACGAAGCTCTTCGCTCTTGAGTACATCTTTAATTTTTCCGCACAACAGCAGAAAGTAGAGATTAAAATTTATACCGAACAATGTCATAAATACAGCTATAACATACTGAATATAACTGCTGTATTCACCAATACTGCTGTTTTTCACACCGAATCCGCCTGTACCCGCTGTACCAAAGGTGTGGGTTATACTTTCAAAAAGCGGCATTCCTCCGATTAAAAGTAAAATTATTTCAATCAAAGTCAGGGCAAGATATATACCATAAAGAATTCTTGCCGTTGAAAGAGATTTCGGTACAAGCTTTCCTACATCGGGTCCAGGGCTTTCTGCTCTCATAAGATGCAGGTCTCCTCCGCCTCCTGCAAGAGGCAAAACGGCCATTATAAATACAAGAACACCCATTCCGCCGATCCAATGAGTGAAGCTTCGCCAGAACAAATTGGCGTGACACAGTGCTTCAACATCTGACAAAATACTTGCGCCCGTTGTCGTAAAGCCTGATACGGTTTCAAACACAGCATCAAGATAATTAGGTATCTCACCGCTAAGAAAAAATGGCAAAGCACC
>JAGAKF010000021.1 GCA_017625835.1 Clostridia bacterium | reverse complement strand
CTGCCCATTTAAAGCTGAAGCCGTCGGCTGAATCAACAAGAGCTTTTGAAACTTTGAGCATCAGCTTGTTGCCCTCATATCGGATTTCGGATTCACCGACTTTAGTGAAACCTCCGTCGGTGTTCTTCTCAACATCGGTTTTGCCGTTGACGGGTGCGGTGCGGTTGATAACAATGTTTTCGTTAATGAACAGAGTCATCCAGCTTCCGCCGTCGGGAGAAGAAAGTGCGTCGGCTGTGTCAACATAGAAATAATAGTTTTCCGCATCCTCAGCGACCTTCATGTTGACAATATCGTTTCTTCCCGATGAATCGGTTATCGGTTTCTGCGCAAAATCAACCGAATTTCTGTCGGCTGTATCGTTTCTGTAATCTCTGTATACCGAGCTGATTTTCTCCGAATCCCATTGTGAGAAGCTGCCGTTGATGTCTATGGTCACGTTCGGGCTTTTTGAAACTCTGCCTGTTACGCCCTTGAACTTTGCGATATAATTCACCATCTGCAGATAATAGTTATCGCCGAGAATGCCTGCGGAGGGCTCAACGTCACGGGAGGCATTTTCGTCGGCACAGTCAACAAAAACAATCGGATAGTTTTCTTCGGGAGACTGCCTCTGAGCAACCCATTCATTAAAGCCCGTTACAAAAATAATGTCGGGATTCATTTTGATTGCAAACTCCCATTGCTCCGCAAAGTTATAGCCGTAAAGCATCGCATTTTCGGATGAATCATTTTCTCCGTTATGCCACGAACGGGTGCGGTCATTTGCGCCGTACCACGCGGTTTTGCTGAACACACAGGTATCCGAATGCTGAGCAACGGAAACGTTCATTATCTTAACGCCGTCTTTTTTGAAAACAGATTTATATGTGAGCGAACGGTCAAATTCCATCCACGGGAAACCGTCATTCACCTTGTCAGCATTCGGCCATTGAGATTGCTTTATTCTGAAGTATTCTTTGGCTTCGGGTTTTATCTCACCGTCATTTTCGTTGCCGATAATCAGCGGCTTGCCATCAAGACGGAACCAAAGCTCATCAAGTCGAGAATATTTCGCCTTGAGTTCAGTATTGTTATAAATCTCATCGTAAATTCTGTTGATTGTATCTGCGGAATAGGAGTTGGTGTAATATGCGATTTGCGGAACCTTGAAGCCCTGAAGCAGATATTCATACCATACGCCGATAAGCTTTTTGGCGGGCTCCGAATATGTAAATGCATTCGTTGCATCGATAACTATGAAATCAACCGCAGCATCCGTCAGCATCTGAACGTGCTTTCTGAAAACCCATTCATCGCTTGCAGAATAATATCCGAGAAGCGGTTCACCCCAGAAATGGAACTCCTGTTGAACTCCGCCGCCTGCCGCAATCCATTCTTCTTCCGAATTTATTGCATCGGGATTTTCTGCAACAAGCTTTGAGTTGTCAATTATCCGTGTGCTGCCGTGCTGACCCTGCCAGAGAAAATAGAAAACACCGACAAGCTTTTCACTTTCTCCTGCGGAAACAATGCTTCTGCCGAGAGCATCCGTGCTGGCAAGTGAGCCGTTGATATCAGCTGGCTTTTCCATAATTGTTCCCACCCCCGTAATGTTGTTTATCAAAGTCATAAAAAGCAATATAAGCGCCGTTATTTTGCGGACTATAAACATTTCAAATCCACTCATAATCCATTCTTCCCATCTTTAATGTTTCTGAATTGTATAAAACATTAAGTTCTATGCAAATTGAAATTTGTCAATTAAAAAATACCGTTATTATATTTTTTCTGCACCAAAAAAATGCAGATAAATCCTATTATCAATCCAACAATCAATACTGCAACCGCAATCAAGGCAATCTTTTCCGAATCTCCCAACAGACTTACTATTCCGCTGAGTAAAAGTGCCGTTGAGATTACAAGCATAGCTTTTCCGAAAGATTTTCCGTATGCGGATTTATCGGTAACGTTTGTTTGATGATAATCATGAATCAAATTGGTTTTTCCTCGATATATCGCAACACCAAGCACACCAAAAAGTACCGCTGTCAAAAACATAATTATCGAATATGTAATCATAATATTACCTCTGCAAATT
>JAGAKF010000003.1 GCA_017625835.1 Clostridia bacterium | reverse complement strand
GTCTGTTACTTTTGAAGCACAAAATTATGCATCATCGGGCCTGAGCCTTTGCCTAAGTCAAGCATTGCAGAAAGTGCTCCCGAAATATAATCTTTTGCATTTCGGATTGACTCATCAAGTGAATAACCTTTAGCAAGATTTGAGGCTATCGCTGACGAAAGAGTACAACCTGTGCCGTGTGTGTTCGGGTTGTTTATTCTTTTGCCGTCAAACCATTTGAAGCAACCGTCTGAATAAAGAAGGTCGTTTGCATCGTTGATACTATGACCGCCCTTGAGAAGCACAGCACAGCCGTATTTATCACCGATTTCCTTTGCGATATTGAGCATATCTTCCTTGCTCTGTATTTTTTTACCTGACAAAACTTCTGCTTCGGGAATGTTCGGAGTTACAACCGTTGCAATGGGCAACAGTTCATTAATAAGAGTCTGCACCGCATCGGTTTTCATAAGTTCAGAGCCGCTTGTTGCAACCATAACAGGATCAACCACAATGTTTTTGGCATTATAAAACGTCAACTTTTCAGCAACAACTGAAATAAGCTCCGATGATGAAACCATACCGATTTTAACCGCATCGGGGTAAATATCCTCAAACACCGCATCAATTTGTTTCTTTAAAAATTCGGGTGACGATTCTGATATTGCAAAAACTCCGGTTGTGTTCTGTGCGGTCAAGGCGGTAATTACACTCATCGCATAGACACTGTTCATAGTCATTGTTTTAATATCTGCCTGAATTCCTGCACCGCCACTGCAATCACTCCCTGCTATTGAAAGCGCGGTTTTCATCGGTGCGGCAAATTTCCAGAAGCCTTGCATATCCAAATAATCTGTTATGTAAAAATTGCAAAGCGTTTTTACTTCAGCCTGATTTTCTTCTGATTTATCGTAAATTGCAACAACTCTGAATCCGTCTTTCTTTGCTGTTCTTATTGCATAAATCGCATCTTCAAACACAAGGGTGTCTTCTTTCGTTGTGCCGAGATGTTTTAGTGCTTCACGGTAAATATCAGGCTCATCCTTGCTGTGACCGACAGATGTGCAAGTAAAGATTTCTGAAAAGCACTCGTTTATTCCGCATCTTTCAAGTGCTGCTTCAACAAGATATTTGTCAGTTGCAGTTGCTATACACATCTTGACACCGATATCATAAAGATGCTTTACAAAATCATAAACACCGGGCTTCAACTGAACTTCATTTATGTAATATTTTTCGACCATACGGTTCACATCGTCCATTATTTCGTTAACCGAAAGAGTAACACCGTATTCGCTTTTACAATAGCAAGCGGCATTGTAAAGACTCATTGTTCTGATGGTTTCATTCAGGTTTTCTTTTGGCTCGTATCCGATTGAACGAAGATAAATTTCACCAATCGTATCCCATATAAACATTGAATCAAAAAGCGTACCGTCAAGGTCGAATATTGCACCTTTAATCATTATTTATCAAATCCTTTGCAAGTGAAAGTAATGTTTCAGCTTCGGTTTTCGGGTTATCGGCCTTCATAATTGCCGAAACAACACAAATGCCTGAAATGCCGATACCTTTAAGAATATCAAGGTTGTCTTTATTCAGACCGCCGATTGCATTAACAGGAATAGGTACAGCTTTTGTTATTGCATCAAGAGTTTCGGTTGAAGTAAGAACCGTTACCACTTTGGTAGTTGTCGGATATATTGCACCAACTCCGAGATAATCTGCACCTTGCTCATAGGCTTCCTTTGCCCAAGGAACTGTTTTGGCGGTAGCACCGACAATTTTATCTTCACCCATCAGCTTTCTTGCAGTAGCAACGGGCATATCACTCGCACCGACATGAACACCTTCCGCGTCAATTGCAAGTGCAACGTCAACTCTGTCATCGATAATCAGCGGTACATTGTATTGCTTCGTAATTTCGTGTACTTTTTCTGCAAGCTCAATATATTCACGGGTGGACTTTTCCTTTTCACGAAGCTGAAGAAGTGTTGCTCCGCCCTTGAGTGCCTGTTCAACACGGAAAAGAAATTCTTGTTCTGTGTAATTAGTGCTGTCAGTTATAAAATATAAAGTTGGGTCAAATTTTCTCATGTTCATCACCTCACACATACAGATAGTCATTCAGAACGGGCTGCAAACCTTCCTCTGCAATATCTTTATACATCTTGTCAAGGCTGCGGTTGTCATCAATTTCAAACTGTTCATCACCTTGAACAGCTTCGGCTTCCTTGCCCGTATACTTGCTTTCATGGTCTCCGATACCTGTTGAAACACCTGCGGAAACCTTAGTTGCAGCAATTTTTACAATACCATTTCTGAACTCAGCACTCTCTCGGGAGGATACCGTAATTCCGACATAGGGCAAGAAGATACGGTACGCACACAGCACCTGACACAACTGCTTTTCGTGTACATCAAGAGGATTGATTTTATCGTTATTGATAATAGGTCGGAGCCTTGGACAAGAAAGCGACATTTCAGCATGAGGATATTTTCTCTGCAAGTAATACACGTGCAATGCACTTGCCAAGGCATCCTTGCGGAAGTCAGAAAGTCCGAGCAGAGCCGAGAATGCGACACCTCTCATACCGCCGCGGAGTGCTCTTTCCTGTGCATCAAAGCGGTAAGGCCACACACGCTTGTGACCGAGCAGATGCAGTTTTTCATATTTATCAGTATCATAGGTTTCCTGAAATACAGTTACATAGTCCGCACCGCATTCGTGAAGAAAGTTGTATTCATCGGTATTTACAGGATAAATTTCAAGTCCGACCATACGGAAATATTTTCTTGCCAACTTGCACGCTTCACCGATATATTCAACATTACTCTTGCCTCTGCTTTCACCCGTAAGAATCAGGATTTCCTCCATACCGCTGTCGGCAATAACCTTCATCTCTTTTTCAATCTGCTCCATAGAAAGCTTCATTCGCTTGATATGGTTGTAGCAGTTAAAACCGCAATACACGCAGTAATTTTCACAATAGTTTGCTATGTAAAGAGGCGTAAACAGATAGACAGTATTTCCGAAGTGCTTGCTTGTTTCAAGCCTTGCACGCTCTGCCATTAGTTCTAAAAACGGTTCTGCCGCAGGTGAAAGAAGTGCTTTGAAATCTTCTATCGTACAAGTGTTATGCCCCAATGCAGCTTTAACATCGTCTGCAGTATATTTTAAATAGTCATAGGAGTCTATCTGCGACATAACGCTTGCACAGACATCTGACTCAATTATCTCCATACCGGGCATATATTCCATATGGCTTTTACGGAATGAAGGCTCGTTTTCAAGTCTGTGCTTTTTCTCAAGTGCTTCAGGTGACAGATGCTCCGAATCTACAAAAAATTGATTTTCCATATCTTCTCCTTAATCTCTGAGGAAACCTGTCAGAGGGTCAGAAGCTGATGCTCCGCGCGTTAAAACTCTGCCAAGTCCTGCAAGATATGCCTTTCGTCCTGCTTCAATGGCATTCTTGAATGCAGATGCCATCATAGGCAGGTCGCCTGCGGTTGCGAGGGCCGTGTTTGCCATAATAGCAGCCGCTCCCATTTCCATTGCTTCACAAGCCTGAGACGGTCTGCCGATACCTGCGTCAACAATAACAGGCAGGTCTATTTCATCAATGAGAATCTGTATAAATTCTTTTGTTGCAAGACCTTTATTGGAACCGATAGGCGAAGCAAGGGGCATTACGGAAGCCGCACCTGCATTTACAAGGTCACGGGCAACATTAAGGTCAGGATACATATACGGCATAACCACAAAGCCTTCATTGGCAAGAATCTCAGTTGCTTTGATAGTTTCCTGATTATCGGGAAGCAGATATTTTGAATCACGCATAATTTCAATTTTAACGAAATTACCACAGCCAAGCTCTCTTGCAAGACGGGCAATACGCACAGCTTCTTCTGCATTTCTTGAACCGCTTGTGTTTGGGAGCAGAGTAATTCCGTCGGGGATGTAATCAAGGATGCTTTCCTGTTCTTTTGTGTTTGCACGGCGCACCGCAAGAGTAATAATCTCAGCACCTGCATCCTTTACAGCCGCTTCAATAAGCTTCATCGAGTATTTGCCTGAACCGAGAATAAAACGGGAGTTAAATTCGTGTCCGCCGATTATGAGTTTATCGTTGTTCATTTAGTTTTCCTTCTTTCTTTAAGTTTCAAATTGTTCTGTCAGAATTCTGAGCACAGTATGTGCCTGATGTGCAGCACAGAGCATCACACGGGAGGCAACAAGACTTCCTGCTTCGGATACATCACTTGCTCCGTCACCGCAGAGATAGAATTGCTTTGATATTCTTCGTGTCTGAATGGTATTGGCGCTGCCCATTCCTGCCATACCCGACGCTGCAACCAAATACTTTTCAGGCATTCTTTCGGTCACAATATTTACAAGCATTGCTTTGCATTCGGCATCATCAAATGCTTCGCAGATAATATCTGCTTTTTCGAGAAGTGCTTCGGCATTATTTTCACTAATGAGAACCGAATGGGTTTCAATTGTCACATACGGAGCGATTTCCAAAAGATTTTCCTTCAAAGCCTGCGCTTTGCTCATACCAAGCTGATCAGCTTTATATTGCTGACGGTGCAAGTTGGTAATATCCACACGGTCAAAATCAATAAGGATCAGTTTTCCAATACCGGCACGGGCAAGGGATATAGCAATATTTGAACCGAGTCCGCCAAGTCCGCAGATAGCAACCGCCCCCGACGAAATTTTCTTTTGCACATCTTCACCGTGTCTTTCAGATAAAGCTGCATACCATTCTTCTTTTGTCGGAATCAGCTTAACCACCTCCTACAAAGCTTACAACTTCAATACTGTCACCGTCCTGAAGTAAGGTTTCATCGTATTTGCTTTTAAAAACAATGTCACCGTTACGCTCAACTGCAATTCTTTTCGGGTCGTAATTTGTAGTTGCAAGATATTCTGCAATTGTTTTTCCTGCAACATTCAGTTCTTTGCCGTTGATTTTTACCATAAACACACCTCCTGAAAAAACAAAAACGGTAAGCTGCCGATTTGGTAACTTACCGTTGAGAAGTTGCGTTTAAAAAAGAAAAAGCGACGAAAAATCTGAAACAGCTTCAGATTGATTCCGCCACGTCGAAACACTTTTATATTCAGGCATCCCTACGTTGGCATTATCCAAATCAGGTTATCGGTCGAAGGTTTTACCTTCCTCTCAGCCTGTAACACAAGCTCC
>JAGAKF010000020.1 GCA_017625835.1 Clostridia bacterium | reverse complement strand
GATGCGGGAATACATCTTCACTCCATTATTGAAAATATCAATTATTATGCCGACCTTGACAGCATCAGCGAGGCGGAATACAGACAGTTATACTCTCATCTTCACGAGAGCGTTAAGAGCATTACAGAGGGGGACCCGGATGCAAAAATCCTGCTTCGTGTCAAGGTGACAATGCCCGACACAGGCTCCATACCCGAAAGCGAAATAATACAGTATAAAGATAAAAGCATAAAATCCGGTGTTGTATCAATGGCGTCAGATTTATTCAATGAAGAATCAAGCAGAAGGCTTGCTCATCTGGTCGATTATGTCAGCTCCAACAGTGAGCTGTCGAAGCATATTATCGGATATCATCTTGAAAATAATGAATGGTTTCATTATCTGTACCGTGAAAACGGACAGGACTTTTCAAACGCAAACAATGAAAATTTTGCCCGGTGGCTGAAAGTGAAATATCCGACAGACAGAGATTTGCAGATAGCGAGGGGGAATCCTTTCGTGAAGCTTTCCACAGCGACTATTCCGAATAATCTCCCCGGCAATATTTATGACAACGGCAAGCTGTATAAAGATATTCTCTTTTACGGAACAAAAACGCAGAAATATGTTGATTATCATCAGTATATTTGTGACCTTACGGCAGCGCGCATTTCTAATCTTGCACGTATTATCAAAGAACGGACAGAAAACCGCGCTATCGTAATTTCTTTCTACGGTTATCAGTTTGAACTGTACAGCTCTCTTTCAGGACACCATAATCTGAATTGGCTGCTTTCTGACAAAAATATCGACGGCTTTGCAGGGCCGATCAGTTACAGAGACCGCAACGGAAGTTCATACGCTCCGAATTCACCTGTGGGTGCTACAGGTGCATATATGTCAACGGTTGACTCAATTCAGCGAAACGGAAAAATATGGTTTCAGGAAAGTGATGAGCGAACATTTATCAATCACACCGATGAGCCGTATGAAGATACTTTTTTAACCCCCATAAGAAGCCTGAGTGACGTTATTGAAGTTCACAAGCGAGAGCTGGGCGATACCATTATCCACGGCAACGGCTTGTGGGCAATGGATTTATGGGCGAGGGGATGGCTGGATGATCCGGCAATATGGGAAAACCTCGGAAAGCTGTCGAATTTGTATCAGGCATATCAGAACGGGTACGGTCAGGCATCTCGGTTCGATGTGGCACTTGTTGTAGATGAATATTCGCTTCACCGTATGGCAAATCAAGGACCTGTGGGTGATGAACTGTTGGGCGCGATGCAGCTTAATCTCTATCACGCAGGACTCTCAACTTGCTATGTTCAGCTTAAAGATGTGCTTGCGGGACGTGTTGACGATGCAAAACTGTATATCATCACATCTGCGTTTGATATGACGGATGAGCAGATAGAACAGCTTCAGACAGCACTTCATAAAGACGGCAAGACAACGCTCTTTATGTATAATTTCGGAAAGATGACCACTCAGCAGGCTGAAGCACTCACGGGTATGGAATTCAAGGTAAATATATTACAATCCAGAACCGGAATAAAAATGACAAAGCAGTCTGCCGTTCCGGGTCTGATCAGCGATAATCATACTGCGCCTATCTCCCGTGCTATGAAGGTTGTCGACGGACAGACCGAGACTCTCGGTAAATATTCCGACGGCTCTGTCGGCTTTGCAATCAACAGACAGAAAGACTATACTACTATTTATTACGGCGATTCGCTGATTTCAGTCAACAATCTGAAAGCCATTGCACGTGCTTGCGGAATCCATGTTTATTCCGATTCAGAGGATGTGCTGATGGCAAATCAGAATATGGTGGTATTCCACGCTGTCACGGCAGGGGAGAAGATCGTCACTTTTGAAGGCAAGACCGATGTATGGGACTATTTTAATAATAAATGGTATATGGATGTGGATTCAGTCACATTCTCTGCGGAAATCGGCGAAACAAAATATCTGTTCTACGGTGATAAAGAAGAGATAGAAAATTGGAGTCTGCCGATTTACAGATAGAAACAGGAACAACCGTGAAAGGGTAATGGTGACAAATAAACTAAACAGCCTGCCGGGGTGATTGCCTCGGCAGGCTTTGTTATGTCTTAGCACAGCCCTACGGGATTAAACCTCTATACTTTAAGGAATTTCGTCTGTATTACCTGAGTTGTACTTAGGTGGTCGGAGTGATAGGGGTCGAACAGATAACAGGATTATAAGTATATTCTAAAAAAAATAAAAGCAACAGTTTTCAGGCTGTTGCCTTCGAAGTTTCAGTTCGATAATTTGAGATTTAACGTTTTTTAATTATATTTGATAAATAATCTCTCAGCTTTAGTATTTCATCTCGATTAAGAGTTCTATCCTATAACAAACCCGACCGCCGGAAAGGTTATAGAGTGAACCGTCACTTTCTCGATTCGGTTAATTTCCCGAGAGGCCACAAACCCATACAGAACAAAGAAAAAAGCCAGGGAACACCTAGTGTTTCCTGACTTTGTTTTTATGGTCGGAGTGGCGGGACACGGCTTTGCTTCGCAAAACCTGCGTCCTCGGCGACCGTTGCTTCGCAACAGTACCCGCCTCAGACTTCGTTGCTAAAAACAGTCCACCGGACTGTTTTCTTACGCAACTCACCCTCTTAGGGTTCAAATCCCACACATATCAAAAACAAAAACGGACAGAACTTAAAGTCCTGTCCGTTTCAGTGGTCGGAGTGGCGGGATTTGAACCCACGGCCTCTTGGTCCCGAACCAAGCACGCTACCATCTGCGCTACACCCCGTTGATTGCTGGATAATTATATACTATATCTTTGATAAAATCAAGTCTTTTTTAAGAAAATTTTAAAATAAATTATCATTACTTACAAAAAATTGATATTAATATTGTTTAATTGGTTAAGCTCGATTTACTTGCACTTTTTTTTAGTTTAATTTATAATATAATAGTTGAAGTATAATAGTATTGCTGTATTTACTTTTAGGATAAGTGTATTTTAAGGAGGAATGGTTATGAAACGACGAATTCTTTCAGTTATAGTTTCATTACTTATGATTATGGGTGCGGTTTATCCTGCGCTGACTGTTGCAAGTGCTGCTGCCTGGAGCGGTTCTATGGTAACACCTGCAATTTCCGGAGGAGTGTATCAGATCGGAACAGCAGAGGAGCTGGCGTGGTTTGCGAATGCAGTCAATGAGGGTAACGTTTCAATCAATGCTGTGCTTACTTCAGACATCGAACTCAACTCATCGGGCTCAACCGCAAACGAGTGGACACCGATCGGAACCACTACATATCCTTTTGAGGGTTCATTCGATGGCGCAGGTTACACAGTCAGCGGTCTTTACGTTAATACGACCGGCAGTAATGTCGGCCTTTTCGGTAAGATAAAAAACACGGCAGACGAGGGCAAAACAGAGAGCGTTGCTCCCGAGTACATTGTATCTAAAAAGACAATTCTTATCAAAAATCTTAATGTAAGCGGAAGTGTTTCAGGTTATCAGAACGTTGGCGGTATTGTTGGTAACAGCGATGGTGCAGGTATCAAGGACTGCTATTTCAATGGTACGGTTACAGGCGGATACAATAGTGTTGGTGCTGTTGTCGGCCTTGCAGATTCTGAGACGGTTGTTGTTCAGTGTCATTCATCGGGTAGTGTTACGGGTGCACAGAGAACAGGCGGTATCGTCGGATATGCGAACGGTAACTCGGTTGTTTCAAAGTGTTATAGTGATGCTTCCGTTACGGGAACAAGAAACGTCGGTGGTATTGCAGGTACTGTTTCGGGTGCAAACCTTGTTGGTTGTTTCTCTCGCGGTTCAGTTACAGCGGACAATAGAGTCGGCGGTATTGTCGGTTACTCAACAATGAGCGTTGTGCGCGGAGCTTACGCAATCGCAACGGTGAACAGTGAAGGTGCCGATAAGGGCGGCGCTGTCGGTATAATTTTCGGTGGAGAATATGCTAGTATTTTCTACTGTTATGAGTATTCAAACTGTGACGGCCCCGTAGGTATCGGACGTACGCTGGACGAGATGTATTCGACGGGTATTATAAAGGAGCTTAATAAGGCAATGCCTTATTTCTGCTTTGACTATACAAACATAAATGACGGTTTTCCTGTTATTACATGGATGCTTCAGTCCGATGTATGGACGGGAGAGCTTGAAGTTCCGAAGAAGAATGATTCAGGAATCTACCTTATATATAAGCCCTCTGAGCTTGCCTGGTTTGCAGGTCTCGTTAACGGCACCGTTCCGGGTGTAGATGCAAACCCGTCAGCAAACGCTGAGGTTATGGACGATATTCTTTTTAATATCAATGTCTATGACGACTCAATGGGTATAACTGAGTGGACTCCTATCGGAACACCAAGCAGTCCTTATACAGGTTCATTTAAGGGCGGCGGATTCAACATAGCGGGTATTTACACAACTGTTGATGCAACAGAAGACGGTAAAAATATCGGTTTCTTCGGTTATGTAGGTTCAGGCGCGACAATTGATAATGTGCTTGTTATGGATGGTCTTATCTGCGGTGTTGAGAACGTCGGAGGTATTGCAGGTTACGTAATGGGAGCACAAATTACAAACTGTGTTTCTGACAGTGAAGTCCGCGGTGATAAAGCTGTCGGCGGTGTCGCAGGTAATATTGCGGCAGGTGCAAAGGTTACCGGTTGCGGTATGATCGGTTCAATCAACGGCACAAATACAACAGGCGAGCAGTCTTACCTTCAGAATGTCGGCGGTGTTGTTGGCTATAACAACCGTTCTGAGGTTAAGAAGAGCTTCGCTTATTCAGATATTATTACTCCCGATGCGAGATTCGTAGGCGGTGTTGTCGGTAATAACTCGGTCGGTACGATACAGAATTGTTACAGTACGTCAACAATCGTTGCAAATTCGAGCTGTGGCGGTATCGTAGGTAACAACCAGAACGGTACAGTTTCAAAGTGCTATACTGCAGGCAGCATAACGGCTGCATCACTTTCGGGTATTGCATTCGGTCAGACCTCGGGAGCAAATGTTTCTGAGTGTTATTATGACTCTGCTTATCTTACTATTTCCAATACGATTACAGGTGCAACGGCAAAGACAACTGAAGAAATGTCAGGCACACGAGCAATTAATGCTTTGGGTCTTTACACAACGGAGTGGAGATTCCTTAACGACGACGAATATTTCTACTATTATCCGCAGATCAATACAATGGCATATGCTTCGTCAAGAACAATCAGAGAAACTTCAAAAGAAAGTGTAAGGCGCGTTCAGCCGCAGTATGTTGCAAGAGTTGAGATCGACGGCAGAATTGATACATATTACGAAACTCTTGATGCGGCACTCGAATATGCGTCAACGACTGAGTCGACTGTGCTTCCGACGGTATATCTTGTCCGTGATTTTGAGCTTTCCGAGACACTCGAGGTTTCAGCAACAATCGGTCTCTTCGGCGAAGACGGTGCAACACTCAAAAGAGCAACAGGCTTCACAGGAACATTGATCAACGTTACGGGTAAGCTTACAATCGGTTCGGCTGTTTACGGCTTCGACGATGCTCCGTCGTTCTATGTTGACGGTAACTATGTTGAGGGTACGTCTTCGGGTATTACAGTGCAGAAATACGGTGTGTTGACGGTTGAAGACGGTGTTCAGTTCCGAAACTTCAAAACAGTTCCTCTCTCAACAGCGGCTGTCCGAGGTTCAGTTGTAAGTACATCGTACGGTGAACTGGTTATGAACGGCGGATCGTTCTATCAGAACATTTCAAAGTCAACCGGTGGCGCGATTTACAACGATAGCGGTACGGTGACAATCACTGACGGAACATTCAAGGGAAACGAAGCCACTCAGGGTGCAGCTGTTTATAACTATGACGGAACAACTGTTATTACAGGCGGTACTTTTGACGGAAATATTTCAAGCGGTAAGGGTGGCGCTTGTGCAACGTACGGTCTTTACGGCAAGACAACTATTTCAAATTCAGCTTCATTCGTCGGCAACCAGTCAACGGACGGTGGAGCGTTGAGCGCGGATTATTACGGTACAATCAATATTGACGGCGGTTCATTCACCGAAAACGTTGCTTATTCTTCAGGCGGTGCCATATATATTAATGCGAACGCAACTCTCAATATGACGGATGGCTATTTCGCGAATAACGTTTCCAACCACAGCAAGGGCGGAGCCGTTTACAATGCAGGTCTGTTCACAATGAAGGGGATGGCACAGATTGACTCTTCGAACGACGTTTACCTTGAAAAAGACAAGTATATTACTGTAATTGACAGACTCGACTGCGCAGGTTATGCGGCCGTCATCACACCGCAGACATACTCCGAGGGTCAGCAGATTATTGCCGGTGATTTCGTAGGTACGGGATACACAAAATTCGGTGTAACGAATTCTACATGGTATATTCTTGCGAACGGTAAGATAACGAGCCTTGCTTCAAAAACTGTTGCAATAGTGAGTAAAGACAATGCTTTCTCTGTTCAGTTTACCAACCTTTACGATGCGTTTGAATCTGTAAAGGCAGGGGAGAGAGCGGCTATTACCGTTGTTGCGGATAACTCGATTACAAAGCCGATTACGGTAAAAGGTGACATCGTGCTGACTTGCGACGATGTATCATATGTTTCAATGCGAGCAGGTGCTTTCCAGGGTGTAATGTTTACTGTTGAATCGGGCGCAGTGCTCAGATTGGGCGATGAGGTTGAAAACGTTGAACAGCAGGCACAGAAAGACTACGCTGCCGGAAGCCGTACGGCAGGTCAGATGATTCTTGACGGCGGCTATGGCCATACAGGAGTTGTTGGTGCGGCTGCGGTTGATGTTAAATATGGTGGTGAGCTTTATCTTAACGATGATGCTATACTCCAAAACTTCAAAAATACAACGACAAGTGTTGTCACCGTTTCGGGTAAAATGTATATGAAGGGCGGCACAATCTGCGACAATATTTCAACTTACGGCGGAGCAATATATGTTAAAACAGGCGGCGAGCTTCATACAATGGGCGGTGTTATCTGCGACAATACTGCTACAAAGGGCGGAAACGCAATTTATGCAGAGGGTAAGGTTGTAAGAACGGTTTATACTTATGACTATTACTTTATGGAGCACGTTTACGATGCAGACGGTAACTATGTTGAGACAAAAGATCCTGTTTATTACTCAACAATAAGCACGGACATTTTCATCAAACAGGGTGATGCTGTTTATCTTGCAAATAATCTCATATATTCTGCAACGCAGGAAAATGATGTAATTATCACAAATACAAGCAATGTGCCGGTTGAAGATAATCTCAGTATGAGCACAATGACGCTTGATTTTGGAGAGTATACACTCGGCGCAGTCGTTCTTACGGGCACGAACGTATCAACAGTTTATACTGCATTTGATACAGCTGAGTTCGGTTATTATATACTCAGCGACGGTACATTAGGCATTAATAAGTTGATTCCGAAGTCAACATCGGGTCTTGAGGTTAACAGAGACAAAGACCTGATTTCAGGATTTAATCTGAGCAATATGACCGTCGGAAGTTACCTTCAGAAGTTTGAGAACAGCTCTTCGCTCATCAAGTTCTATGGACCGAAAAGCAGCAGAATAGCGCTCAAAAATACAGATCTTATCACAACAGGCTGCTACATTCAGCTTCGCGACAGCAATGATACAAGCAAGGTTATTGATACTGTAACGATAGTCGTTTACGGTGATACAAACTGCGACTACATTATTGACGGTCAGGACTCTGTTTTAATCAATGCGATTGCAGGCGGATTGTTAACATCAGCCAACACGTCAGCTGCCGTAATGGAAGCGGCGGACGTCAACTTTGACGGAACGGTAACTTCAATCGATGCAGAGCATACGGATATGAGCGGACTTTATCTTCAGACAATCGGTCAGAGTAAAGCATAATTAAATAAATCCGCCCCGATAAAGGGCGGATTTAATCTTCATACGGGTAGTGATAAAATGGGAATTTGTTATATTGTTTCGGCAGGGGATATGTACGGTGATATTCCTCCGATTAATTCTGATGATTTGCTGATTGCCGCGGATGCAGGCTATCTCCATTTACAGAAGCTTAATGTTGAACCGCAGATTCTTCTCGGCGATTTTGATTCGATGGATGAACCTGAATGCAGAGATCTTATCCGTTACCCCGTGATGAAAGACGATACGGACACGATGCTTGCGATCAAGCTCGGGTTCGAAAAGGGTTACGATGAGTTCGTAATTTACGGCGCGCTTGGCGGAGAAAGAACAGACCACACGGTTGCCAACATTCAGTCTCTGGCATACATCGCACAAAGCGGCGGAAAAGGTACACTTATCGGAAAAAATGAAAAGTTTACCGTTATCAAAGATTCTGAAATTATTCTTGAATCTGACGTGAACAAGACTTTTTCAGTTTTTGCATATGGCGGCAATGCCGAAGGTGTTACGATAGAAGGCTCATTGTTCGACGTCGAAAATGTTGAACTTTCACCGTTGTTCCCTCTTGGTGTAAGCAATAAATTTAAAAATAACAACGTGAAGATAAGCGTTGAAAGCGGATATCTCCTCGTTGTTTACAGCTTATAAAAACAACCTGCTGACTTAAAAATCAGCAGGTTCATTTTTATTTCTTAAGTTTGGTTTCGAAGCAGAGCCAGCCACAGCTTTCGTGTCTGCCGACAACCTCGAATCCGTATTTTTCAAAGGCATCAAGAACATCCTGTTCTCTTGTGTCAATGATTCCCGAGGTGATGTAAACACCGTCATCCTTAAGGAATTTACCTACGTTTTCGGTGAACATAACGATGATATCTGCAACGATATTTGCAACGACAACGTCGTATTTGCCCGTTACCTTGTCGGTAAGGTTTCCTTCAAATACGGTAAACTTCGGCTCTTCAAAACCGTTGATTGTGCCGTTCTCTTTTGCCGTCTTAACTGCGAGAGCGTCAATGTCAACTCCCGTTGCACTCTTTGCACCGAGGAGAAGGCCTGCAATTCCGAGGATACCGCTTCCGCATCCGATATCGAGAAGATCAATGTCGGGATTGATATGCTTTTCAAGAGTTTCGAGGCAGAGTCTCGTTGTGTCGTGTCCGCCGTTGCCGAATGCAAGACCGGGTTCGATATCAAGAACGATTCTGCCGTCTGCATCGTATTCATCTTCCCAGACAGGACGGATGAGGAGCTTTTCACCGACGGGAAGAGGCTTGAAGTAAGCCTTCCAGTTGTTTTCCCAGTCCTGATTTCTGCAGATGCTCAGGTCGATTTCGTGCTCGATTCCTTCAGCATTGTAACGCTCGGAAAGGAATGCAACTGCCTCAGCAGGGCTTTCTTCAGGAGAAATGTAAATGTGAACAACAGCCTTGCTTCTGTCTTTCTGAAGAAGGTCTTCGTCAATTAGGTCGATGTGTGCAATCTCCCAGGCAGCTTCTTCAAGGTCGCTGTAATCTTCAATGTAAATTCCGTAGGGGACAACCATCTGCGCGATGTCACCCGCCTTGTCAACGTCTTTTGTGTTTACGTTGATTTTAACTTCTGTCCATTCCATAATATACCTCTTATAATAAATCAGCCTTAGGCTTTGTTTCTTTAAGTCCGTGGTTATAAATCTTTCTGTTGTCAAGTGCCCACTGACGGGGTGTAAAGTCGCCCGGTTCAACTTCGGACACTGCCTGAGAAATCTCGTAAACTCTTGCATCAAGAAGGTCGAGCTGTGAAAGAATCTCAGCCTCAAGGAACATCGGTCTTACCGCTGCACCGAATTCAGGCTCACCGTGGTGGGAAAGCACCATATGCTCAACGAGCATAAGAAGCTCTTTATCGATGCCGAGCTCTTCACCGATTTTTTCAATGTTCATCGCACCGCGTACAAGGTGACCGATGAGCGAACCTTCAACAGTGTAGCCCGAAACAACGCCCGTTTCGCTGACGTCGAACTCCTGGATTTTTGCAACGTCGTGAAGAATGACACCCGTGTAAAGAAGCTCTCTTTCAAGGCTCGGATAAATGTCGCAAACAGCCGCTGCAAGTTTAAGGATTGAAAGCGTGTGATAGAGGAGACCACCGCGGATAGCGTGATGAAGCTTGAACGCTGCAGGCCAGTAGAGAAGCTTGTCCTTATTCTGTTCCAGAACGGTAAGTGTAAGATTTTTAAGCTGTGAGTTTTCAAAACGGCTTACTGTATCAAATATATAGTCGTACATTGCTTCACCGCTGTAATCAGCACTCGGAACGAAGTCTTCCATTCTCACTCCGTCGCTTTCAAGCGCAGGACGTACACGGTCAATGCGGAGCTGAAGCGCATCGTTAAACATTGAAACCGTACCACGGATTTTGATAAGCGTATTAAGCTTGATTCCGCCGTGAACCTCTTCTTTATAATCCCAGAGCTTTGCTCCGATTTCACCCGAGCTGTCCGTCAGCACAAGGTCGAGGAAGGGGACACCTTTTGCGGTCTTTTTAATTTCAAGGCTTTTTACAAGGCAGAAGCCTTCTACTCCGCCGTTTGAGTTAATTTCAGTAAAATTCAAAAAAATCCCTCACATTCAATGAGAATATAGACAATTATATCACACATAGATTATAAATAAAAGATATTTTTCTTGCAAATAAGTCACCTGTATGATAAAATTTTCCTATAAATGTTAAAAGAGGTTTGACTTATGGCAAAAAAGAAAAATCATTTCTTTGCGATGCTTTCAAGAATGAAATATATCAACCGCTGGGCGCTTATGAGAAACACTCATCAGGAAAATATCAGCGAGCATTCTCTCGAGGTCGCGACGGTTGCGCACGCGCTTGCAGTTATTCATAACACACGTTTTGGCGGAAACATCAACGCTGACCGTGTTGCGGTTCTCGGCGTTTTCCACGATGCTCCCGAAATCCTGACGGGCGATATGCCGACACCGATCAAGTATTACAGCAAACAGATCCAGGAAGCTTACAGCCAGGTTGAGGACGATGCCTGCAACGCACTTCTTGATATGCTTCCCGACGATTTAAGGGAAC
This sequence comes from Clostridia bacterium, assembly GCA_017625835.1. Classification (GTDB taxonomy): domain Bacteria; phylum Bacillota; class Clostridia; order Oscillospirales; family Acutalibacteraceae; genus CAG-488. The sequence goes on along the minus strand of JAGAKF010000020.1, from coordinate 27,094 downwards.
AGTATGCTCCGTATTTTATCAAGAGGGAAGAGGACCGTCAGCTCTGGAAATTTGTTAAGGCTGCCGATAAAATCTGTGCTTACACAAAGTGCATCGAAGAGGCAAAGGCAGGTAACCACGATTTCGACAAGGCCGCGAAAACCAACCTTAAGAGCCTTGAGGAAATCGATATGCCCGAGGTTAAGTGCTTTATGGAGGACTTCCTTAAAAGCTACAGCCTCACGCTTGACGAAATGAATTGAAAGATTTGATTATATCCGGTTGACTTTTGCATAAAATGCTATATAATTTTATTTATAATTTTTACTATTGAGAGGTAATAACATGGGTAAGTACACAAAAGAAGATATTCTCCGACTTGCTAAAGAACAGAATGTACGCTTTATAAGACTTCAGTTTACGGACATTCTCGGTTGCATGAAGAATGTTGCTATTACCATTAACCAGCTTGAAAAGGCTCTTGATAATGAGTGTATGGCGGACGGTTCATCAATCGAAGGTTTCGTACGTGTTGAAGAGTCGGATATGTACCTTTATCCTGACTACGACTCTTTTGTTGTACTTCCTTGGGACCACGAAAGATACGGCACAACAGCAAGACTTATCTGCGATGTTTACAATGCAGACCGCACACCGTTTATCGGCGATCCGAGAAACGTTCTTAAGCGCGCTATCGAAAAGGCAGATAAGATGGGCTATAAATTCAACGTAGGTCCTGAGCTTGAATTCTTCCTTTTCCATACAGATGACGAGGGCAGACCGACAACGAAGACTCACGACAAGGGTGGCTACTTCGACCTTGATAATGTAGACCTCGGCGGTAACTGCCGCAGAGATATGTGTATCGCTCTTGAGGAGATGGGCTTTGAAATTGAGGCATCTCACCACGAGTGTGCAGAGGGTCAGCACGAAATTGACTTCAAGTACGGCGACGTTCTTGATGTTGCAGACAAGGTTATGACCTTCAAATATGTTGTTAAGAAGTACGCACAGATGCACGGTCTTTATGCAACCTTTCTTCCGAAGCCGATCTACGGCATCGCAGGTTCAGGTATGCATACGAATATGTCTCTCTTTGATAAGGAAGGCAACAACGTTTTCTACGATCCCGACGGAGAATACGGCCTTTCAAAGACAGCTCTTCAGTTTATCGCAGGTATTATGAAGCATATCAAGGCTACAACTGCTATCAACAATCCGCTTGTTAACTCATACAAGCGTCTTGTTCCGGGCTATGAAGCTCCCGTTTACATTGCATGGTCAGCTTCTAACCGTTCGGCACTTGTCCGTGTTCCGAAGGCAAGAGGTAAGGGAACAAGAGTTGAACTCCGTAGTGCAGACCCTGCTTGTAACCCGTATCTTGAAATGGCACTCTGCCTTCTTGCAGGTCTTGACGGTATTGAGAAAGGCTATATGCCTCCGAAGTCAACCGTTAAGAACATCTTTGATATGACTCCTGAAGAGAGAGAAGCAGACGGTATAACATCACTTCCCGGTTCACTTGAAGAAGCTGTTGATGCTTTCGAAGCAAGCGACTTTATCAAAGAAGCTCTCGGCGACCACGTGTATACAAAGTTCATCGAAGCAAAGAGAAAAGAGTGGGACGGCTACCGCACATCAATTTCTCAGTGGGAAATCGATACATATCTTGCTAAATATTAAGAGACAAAAATTACCGCCCGAATTTTTCGGGCGGTTTTTGTGTTGTTTGACAGGTTTTGTCAGATATGCTACAATCAAAAAAAGTAAGGGGAGAAAAATATGAAAAAAGCGAAGAGGTTTTTTATTGCTCTTGTTCTTATAGTAGTTGTTTCAATAACTGCCGTCCTGATTTTTGTCCCCGACATAATTGGTGCGTTAATGATGGCGTTTAGCTCTGAAGACCAAAACTGGTACAATTCTTTAAATATTGATACCGATGTTGAGTTCCCTTATTCTATTGAATATGCGGATGAAGGATTTTTAATCAATGGAAAAGTGTATGTAACTGCGGAGGACTGGAATTACGAATCAGTAAAGCATCTGCCGATATCAGAACAACCGGATGTTGACAGGTACTATATTGAAGACAGCTATTTAGGCTGTGATAATTCAGGTTATTTGAAGGCTGCATTCGGCGCATCACCTGACGATGTGGATTTTATTCTCTTCTTCGGTGACAAGCCTATAAGAAAATATAAGTGGTATGTTTCGGAAAGCTATGTTTTACCTGATATAACAAAGGATGAAGTATCGTCTATCCTTATTATGAATAAGGAATCAATGTTGGTGACTTATGAATCGTCAGCTTATTACAGAGTCAGACAATCAGATGCTGTGGCAAAAATTACAGATCGCACAGTTATTGATGACGTAATCAAAAATAAAAATTATGATTTACTCAATGAATATATAGAAGATGACGAACAGTATGTAGTTTTAGCACAGTTTGACAGACATATTATTTATGAAACCGTTACCGTTCTGAACAATGTTCCTGTTCAAAATTGATAAAGGTAAGCAACAAATAAACCCTGCAGATTGTTCTGCAGGGTTTGCTGTTTATTTACACTTTGTAAGGTGGTAACCGTTCTTTTTGTGATGCTCATGGATCTGCTCTGTTACGTCGATGATGATGTCTACGCTTTTTTCGAGTGTGTTCATATCAAGTCCGTCACAGGTGTCGCGGTATGTATGGTAGTAGTCAGTAACATCGGGCTTCTGTGCGGCAAAAGTGATTGTCTTGTAGCCTGCACGGCAGATCGGTGTACTGTCGCAACCGCCAACGGGGTTAACGATGATGTTCGGTTTAACGCCTGCATTTTCAAATGCCTTGACGAGCATATTCTTCATATCATCGTCGAACTTTGACATAAGCCAGGAGTCGCCCTTAACAGCATTGAAATGCTCGTAGTCACGAAGACTGTCAATGTTGAAAAAGTACGGGTTGATAAGAAGATCCTTATCTCCTGCGTGAGCCTTCATAAATGCCTCTGAGCCCTTAAGACCTGCTTCTTCACTACCGAGTGAAGCGATGATTACACGACAGTTGTCGGGGAGCTTGTCGGGGTTTTCCTTGAAGTACTTGCCCATAAAGATTGAAGCGCCTACGCCTGTGAGGTTATCCATAGCGCCGGGTGATGCCTTTTTCTTATCGTGTGAAAGATAAATGCAAAGAGAATAAAGACCGTAAATGAAAAGAAGCGGAGTAATGAGAAGGAAAAGGTAGTAGCCTATAGCCATTTCTTCAGGTTTTACAACACTCCACATACCTGCGAAGAAACGAAGAAGAGAACCGATAATAATTGAAACAACACCAACGACACCAAGAACGGTGCGGAGAATCATTGTCTTCGGATTCTTCGCTGCCATCTGCCAGAGCCAGCTGCTGTCTGCGTGACCGCTGAAAACGATTGTGTGGTCAATCGGACCCTTACCGTCCATTACGGAATATACGTTACAGCTTTCCTCCTGCTTGAAGAGCTTGTCAAACCAGCCCTTATAGGTGAAAACCTGAACAACCGCAAAAAGCAAAGTGCAGAGTGAAACGATAAACGCGGGAATCGGATGAATGTAATAAAGCGCAAGGGCGATAAAGCCTGCATAGCCGAGGTAAGGAATTGCGCCGATGCTTGCTCTGGGAGCGAGCATAAATTTTTCAACTGTCGGCTTAACTCCTGTTGCGTGCTCCATTATTTTTGCGATGTCCGCCTGAGCTGCCTTTTCTTCCGCACTGCCGGGAAGACGCGGTCCGTGCTTGTCAATGATTGTCTTGCAGAAGTCGAAAATCATTTTTGCGCCCTGCTTTGCTGTTGACATAAAAATCCCTCCGTAATTCTAACTGGATATTAAATAAAATATATCACAGTTTACTTTTTCAGTCAAGAAAAAACAGACGGTCAATGCCGTCTGTTTAAATGTTATTTTGAAATTATGACGTAGAGTGCTTCGTAGTTTGCAAGTGAGATTTCACCGTCTTCGGAAATCGGTTTATAATCTTCAATATAGTTCTTGAGGACATCGGGGTTTTCGATTGCATTTCTTACAAAATAGTCAACTTCGGGGAAGTTTTCTTCATAAAGAAGCTTGTCGTTATCATCCAGAGAAGAGAGGAAAAACTGGTAATCCTGCTTTGCATCATTGATTGTGAAGTTGCTGTTCTGCGTGAAATTGAGAAGCTTGTATGCAATTTCATAACCCTTTGTTGTAGAACCTGCCGTACCGGGTTGATAATCCTTTATGTTGTGAAGGATCGTCTCAAGACTGTCGGTTTCAACCTTTTTTGAAGTTGACGAGCTTGTTGTTTCGGAAGGCTTTGTGCTTTTTGTCTGATTTTCTGTGAAATCGTCAGCTATGTAAGTTTCAGGCTCGGTTGTGGTTGTTGTTTTTTCGTCACCGAAGCTTATTTCGCAGGCGCAGAAAACTGAAACGATTATTACAAAAACTGAAAGGACTGCAATTAATTTAGAAGTCTTTTTCATATCGGACACCTCTTTTTTGTTTTCTGATTACATTATATCAGTATTTAGTTTTTTTGCAAGTTAAATATGATTTGCACTTTTTATTTACTTATTGTATAATCTAATAAAACTCGTTGTGGAGAAATAATATGAGATTGAGTTATATCATACCTGTATATAATGTAGAGAAATATCTGACGCAATGTTTGGATTCAATTTTGGCACAAACACTGACAGACTATGAAGTGATTCTGGTTGATGACAGTTCGCCGGACAGATGTCCCGAAATATGTGATAGTTATGCCGAAAAATATCCGACCATCGTGAAGGTTATCCACCAGGAAAACAAGGGCGCTGCAGCAGCAAGAAATGCTGCACTGTCTGTTGCAAAAGGTGATTACATATTTTTTATTGACAGTGATGATTATCTTGTTGAAGACTGTGTAGAGGTTTTGCTGAGTAAAGCGATAGAATTTGATGCCGATGTTTTACAGACGTCATATTACACATGCAAGGAGAATGACAGTACACAAATTAAAAATAAATCTTTATTTCCGGAAAACACATTATTAACTCATACAGATATGGAACGGGAAATATGCTTTGCCCCAACAAGAACAGCAATTACCTATTTGTGGCAAAATCTCTATAAGAGAGCGTTTTTAGTTGAAAACTCAATAAAATTTGAAGATCAATTAGTGATGAACCATGACGGCCCGTTTAATATGCAGGCATTTACAAAGGCAAAGAGAGTAGTTGCTGTCGATATTCCGTTGTATTGTTACCGTTTACGAAGCGGTAGTCTACAACGCCGTAAATTCGTTCCGAATTTCGATAAGTGGTTATATTTGCAATGGGAACTCAAATTGAAATATTATAACGAGAATTGTACGCCATCAGCACTGTTTTATGAAAATTTAGCGGAACACACAATTAAAGCGATATTTACACGAATATTAAACCATTATTACAAAAATAAGCCTGAAGAGGCTTTTGTAGTGCTCAAAAGACTCGGAAATTCCGAAATGATGAGACGCTCGTTTGCTGACTATGATATAAATAAGTTCAGGTCAAAGTCGCTTGACTGGCTGATGACGTGGTTTACCCAAAAGAAGCTTTACTTTTTTGCTCATCTTATCTGCAAATACATTCTCTATAAATGATTTTCAAAGAGGCTGTGCGAACGCCGAGCCCTCGTAAGGCAGTTTTTAAAAAAAGGTGAACTTTGCGGCACAATAATGCGTTGAAACCCATCGATACGCGTCAGCGTTATCGATGGGTTTCGTCTTTTCTTTTTCGCTGACCGTTTGTGACAAAAATTTCCTTTACCGTTTTTTATAATACTGTTGAGGTGATTGAGGTGATTGTCTATGCGGACGTGCTTCTGATTGTAAATCTGTTTGTGAATTACGCGCTGCTTCTGTGCGCTTCAATGATAATGAAAAAACACACTCAGCGGCTCAGGATACTTCTGGGAGCCTCGATAGGTGCTTTGTATGGACTGATTATTTTTTTGCCCGACTTGCCGGGAATAATTGAATTCACATTAAGGATTGCAGCAACGGCACTGATCGTCCTTGGCGCATTCGGTTATAAGAACCCTGCTTCGTTTCTGCGAAGCTTCTTTACATTCTTTGCAGTCAGTTTTGCGTTCGGAGGGATAATGCTTGTGCTTTGGGTAACTGTCGCCCCTATGGGAATGGTTTACAACAACGGTGCAGTGTATTTTGATATTGACCTTGCGGTTCTGGCGGTTTCGACGGTTGTCAGCTTTGCGGTTGTAAGTCTGATTGTGCATTTCACTTCAAGACGTGCTCCGAGGGACAGCGTCGCTCTCGTGAAAATCGGATACAAAGGAAAAGAAGCAAAGCTTACGGCTCTTGTGGACACGGGCAATTCCTTATGCGAAACATTCAGCGGATTTCCTGTTGTTCTTGGTGAAGCGGAAAGTCTTGAAAAAATAATTCCCGATGTTGTAAGAGAATTTGTTAACGGTGAAGATGTGTCGTCCTCGTCGGAAATGAGACTCGTGATGCATAAAACTGTTTCGGGAACAGGGTTTCTTCCTGCTTTCCGTCCCGATTACATAGAAGTAAAGTCCGTATCGCACAACGTTAAAACAAGTGAAGTCTATGTTGCAGTAACCAGAAACAATCTTGCAAGGGGAGAGTACGAAATGATACTCAACCCTGCTTTGTTTGACGAGGAGAAAAGATATGCTGAAGCTTTTGAATAAAATACGAATGCTTGTTTTAAAATTAAGGACAGAAGAAACAAATACGGTTTATTACGTCAACGGCCCCGAAACTCTGCCGCCGCCGCTTTCAAAAGAGGAAGAACAGGAGCTTATGGAAAAGCTTGCAGACGGTGATGAAAACGTCAGAGAAAAACTGATTGTGCATAATCTGAGGCTTGTAGTGTACATAGCAAAAAAATTTGAAAGCTCGGGAGTAGGTATCGAAGACCTTGTTTCAATTGGTACGATAGGACTTATTAAGGCTGTAAATACTTTTCGGACGGATAAAAACATCAAGCTTGCAACTTATGCCTCAAGGTGTATCGAAAACGAAATTCTGATGTTTCTCAGGAAAACGAGCCAGCTCAGAAACGAAGTTTCAATCGACGAGCCGCTGAACGTCGACTGGGACGGAAACGAGTTGCTTTTGTCCGACATCCTTGGAAGTGAAGCCGATGTTGTGAATAAAGACATCGAGCTTGAGGATGAGAAAAACCTGCTGATAAAAACGATCAGATCAATGAACGAGCGCGAGAGAACGATAATGTCAATGCGGTTCGGTCTTGACGGGGGAAAGGAGCATACGCAAAAGGAAGTTGCGGATATTCTGGGAATTTCGCAAAGCTATATTTCGAGGTTGGAAAAGCGGATTATCGAAAGACTGCGCAAAGAGATTGAAAAAGTTTCGTGAATTTAAAATAGATGTTGAAATCCATCAAACAATAATGTATACTTGTCCTATGGTGTGTCTTACAAAAGGTGCACTATGTATCCTTTAACGAGGAAAGGAGAAGCGATGCACTACATTGTTATGGACCTCGAATGGAATAACACGTATGCAAAGCGCATCAAGGGCTTTATCAATGAAGTTATCGAAGTCGGCGCGGTAATGCTTGACGAAAACTTCAATTACGTTGATGAATTTTCCTGTATGGTGCGTTCGCAGATCGGCAAGAAGCTTCGCGGAAACGTCAAAAGGCTTACTCACATCACAAACGATGAAGTCAGAAACGGCGAACCTTTTACAAAGGTAATGAGCGAGTTTAAGCGTTGGATTGGCGACAGAGAAAATGTTATTCTTACCTGGGGCGACGGTGACATCAGAGTGCTTATTGAAAACTTCCGTTACCTTAACGGACTGCAGGTTTTACCGTTTCTCACGAATTATCTTGATATCCAGTATTATTTCCAGATCAAAAAGGAAATACCGAAGGCAAAGCAGATCGGCTTGTTTGCTGCAGCTGAGCTTGTGGATATTGACCCGGAACTTTTTGCGCATCACAGGGCGCTTGATGACAGTATGGTAACGGCCGAGTGTCTGAAAAAGGTCTTTGATGAGAAGGATTTCTTCGATTACGTTGTAAAATGTGACGATGCTTTTTATCAGAAACTGCAGTACAAACCTCACGCAATTGGCAATATCAACCATCCTCTTGTGGATAAATCACTGTTGTCATTTACCTGCGAAAAATGCGGTTCCAGCGGAGAACAGCTGACGGACTGGCGATATTCCAACCAGTTCTTCAGAGCGAACTTCCACTGTCCCGTGTGTGATTATAATGCGCGTGTAGCCGTGAGATTCAAAAAGTACTTTGATAGGTTGGAAACAAAAAAGAATGTTTCCATAATCAGCAACGAAAAAGTGAAAAAGTAAGCTGATTGAGAGCAGAGCCTTGGATATAAAATCCAAGGCTGCTTTTTTGTTCAAAAGTTAGAAAATGCCAAACAACCGCTATATCTTGTTGACAACTGTCGGATTGTGATATAAAATTGTACATAAGGGATCGGAAAACAATATGTCAGTGCTGACAGGATTTGGTTGAATAGGGTTTTTATTTGTCTTGTCAGTTTTTTGACGGGACATTTTTTCTTTTGGTAACGAATGACTTGGTTGTCATCGGATATAAAAATAATTGAAGGGATGATTTTAAAATGGCAAAGAAAGAAAAAGCCGTTATAGGAGAACAGGGTATACATGATGCGTCTGTGCTCGGCTGGCCGCGTATGCTGGTTCTGGGTGTTCAGCACACATTTGCGATGTTCGGCGCAACGGTGCTCGTTCCGCTTCTTACGGGACTTGATGTTGCCACAACACTTCTCATGGCCGGTCTCGGCACACTGTTTTTCCACCTTGTAACCAAAGGTAAGGTTCCTGCTTTCCTTGGTTCATCGTTCGCTTTCCTTGGCGGATATGCAGCAGTTGCTCCGCTGATTGACGGTACTACACCGAATAAGGAAATGCTTCCGTACGCTTGTCTTGGCGTGGCGGCTGCAGGTCTTATTTACCTTATATTTGCTCTGCTTATCAAGGTTGTCGGCGTTACAAAGATTATGAAGTTTTTCCCGCCCGTTGTTACAGGCCCGATTATCATTGCAATCGGTCTGAGCCTTGCAGGTTCAGCTGTAAACAACTGCAAAACCTGCTGGCCTCTCGCACTCATTGCTCTCGCAATCGTTATTGTTTTCAATATCTGGGGCAAGGGTATGGCGAAGATTATTCCGATTCTTCTCGGCGTTGTAGGTTCATATGTTGTTGCTGTTATCATTGGTAACGTTTTTGGTTATGAGCCGATGGCTGTTGATTTTTCAGGCGTTCAGGCTATTGCTGCAAACATCGCTGACGGAAAAATCTTTGGCGCAGACGGTCTTATCGGTTTACCGATCGTGAAAGAATCAACTGTACTCGGTGTTGATTTCAGCCAGACAGGTCAGATTGTAAACGCAATTATCGCAATCGCACCGATCGCACTCGCAACAATGATGGAGCATATCGGTGATATTTCTGCTATCAGCGCAACCTGCGGTAAGAACTTTATCGCAGACCCCGGTCTCCACAAAACACTTGTTGGTGACGGCGTTGCAACAACACTTGCTTCTCTCGTTGGTGCGCCCGCAAACACAACTTACGGTGAAAACACAGGTGTTCTTGCTCTTTCAAAGGTTTATGACCCGAAGGTTGTAAGAATCGCTGCTGTATTCGCAGTTGGCATTTCATTCTTCCCGATCGTTTCGGCTCTCATCAGCTCAATTCCGACAGCTATTATCGGTGGTATCTCATTCATCCTTTACGGTATGATTTCAGGTATCGGTGTAAGAAACGTTGTTGAAAATAAGGTTGACTTCTCAAAGAGCCGTAACCTTATCGTTGCTGCTGTAATTCTTGTTTGCGCACTTGGTATCGGCAGCATCAGCTTCACAATCGGCAAGGTAACTGTTACACTTACAGCTCTTGCTATCGCTGCTATTGCAGGTATTGTTCTTAATGCAATCCTTCCCGGCAACGACTATGTTTTCGAAGCTGAAAGCTATGACAACGCAAAGAGGTCAAAGGGCGACAAATAATTTAAATATAGCATTAAGAGGCTGCTTGGCAGCCTCTTTTTTTGTTGCACATTCATTCTGATTAATTGACATCATTGGTTTATTACGATATAATCAGAATGTAAAAATTTTAAAGGAGTGGTTTTGTGAAAAAGTCTTTGAAATCAGTTCTGTCTTTGGTTCTTGCTTTAGTTCTCACTTTCTCTGTGTGTTCGGTTGCTCTGGCGGTTGAACCGGTTGATGAAGTAACGGGCTTTAACGCAGAAGACTTTATTACGGCTGACGGCCGCAAGCTCGTTAACCGTAAAGGCGATGAAATTCAGCTTAAGGGTGTTAACCTCGGAGCATGGATGATCTGGGAAGATTGGCTTTGCCCTTATGAAGAGGCTACTGACCATTACTCGGTTCTTGAGACGCTTGAAAACCGTTTCGGCAGAGAGGCTGCTTACGATCTTTTTAATACTTATATGGACAACTGGATTACGGAATACGACCTTGACGAGATCAAGAAAATGGGCTTCAACTGTGTCCGTGTTCCGTTCTGGTTCAGAAATTTCTATTATGACGACAACGGCACAAAAATCCTTGACGAAAACGGCAACTGGGATTTTTCACGCCTTGAATGGGTAGTTGAAGAATGTTCTGAAAGGGAGCTTTATGTTATCCTTGATATGCACGGTGCGGTCGGATACCACAGCGATGCACCGCATAACGGCAAGGGACATTCCTGCGGTTATTATGAGGATACCGAGCAGGGAGAAAGATACCGTCAGCTTACAGATGAGCTCTGGTCAGCGATCGCTTCAAAATTTGAGGGCAATCCTGCTGTTGCAATGTATGACCTTCTTAACGAGCCTATGTGCGATGTTGAAGCAGGTGAGCTTGAAAGAAGAAAGAACAACACAATGGCCTATTCACGTCTTTATGATACGGTAAGAGCTGTTGACGAAGACCACGTTATTACAATGGAATGTATCTGGACTGCTTTTGCACTTCCTCAGGCATGGACAAAGGGCTGGGAGAATGTTGTTTATCAGGTACATTTCTATAATAATTCAAACTTTATTTTCAATCTTTTTGCATTCTTCACAAAGTGGATTTACTGTGATGTGCCGATGTTTATGGGCGAATTCTATCCACATCAGAAAACAACATGGGAAAACTGCTTCAATACTCTCGATAAGCTCGATTACAGCTGGTGCCTGTGGACTTATAAGGCAACAGGCCACGGAATGTGGAGCTCAGACTGGTGCCTGAGAGGAAGCAAGGACGGCTTCCACAGAGCAAAGGTGCAGACAGATTCTTATGAAGAAATCGCGCGCAAGTGGGGCGAATGCATCCGCACAGAAAATGGATTCCAGGATACAGGCCACTACGATAACAATGTAAAAGGTAATCTCTGATTTTGAAGGAGTAATTCAGAATGGCTAAGAAAAAAGATACAGCGCCGTCCAATGCGCTCAAGCATCCTAACGCCATCGGAATAAAAGAAGGCTTCGGATACACTCTCGGTGATATCGGCAATCTGCTTGTTCTCACTTTCATTTCAACCTTCCTCAAGGTTTTCTATACAGACAGCCTTATGGTCGGTTTTGATTCGGATAAGGTTTATAACGATATCACCGTTTTGTTCCTTGTTACAAGACTCTGGGACGCTATTAATGACCCGATGTGGGGACTTATTGTTGACGCGAGAAAACCGACAAAAGACGGCAAGTTCAGACCTTATCTTAAATGGCTTTCCGTTCCGCTTTGCGTTTCAATGGCGGTTTGTTTCCTCGGTATCAACAAGTTTGTGAATAATTATATCGTTATTCTCATTTTTGCTTATATCACTTATACCTGCTTCGGAATGCTTTATACGGGAGTTAATATTCCTTATGGTTCGCTCGCTTCCGTTATTACTGATGACCCGAAAGGCAGAACACTTCTTTCGACCTTCCGTTCAATCGGCGGCGGTGTCGGCGGTGCGGTTGTTACGCTTCTCGGTCAGATGGTTGTTTATAACAAATTTACAGACCCGAAAACAAACGAAGAGGTTTCGGTATTCAGCGGTGAAAAAGCTTTTACCTTCGCGGTAATTCTTGCTGTTCTGGCAATCGCTTCATATCTGTTCTGCTTCAAGACAACCAAAGAACGCGTTAAAGTTCCGAACGAAAAGAAAAAGATTAACCTTAAGCGTACATACGGTCCGCTTTTCAAAAGCCTTCCGTTTATTACGGTTACAATTTCAGGTGTGCTTATCAGCGGACTTCTTCAGTATGGTTCATTCAATCAGTACCTTTTCAAGAACTATTTCGGAAATTCCGACCTTTCAATCATAAATACTCTTTGTACCTATGCGCCTATGGCGGTTATGATTCCGGTTATGCCGAAGCTCGTTGAAAAATTCGGCAAAAAGGAAATTTGTGTTTTCGGTCTTTTCCTTTCTTCATTTGCAAGCATTTTCAATGCTGTATTCCTTCCGAATGTTACAACATATTTCATTATGCAGGCAATCACAGGCTTCGGTTATTCGTTTATGAGCATTACGAACTGGGCGATTGTTATGGACGTTATTGATTATAACGAATACACAACGGGAGAACACAGTGAGAGTGCTATTTATGCGGTTTACACGTTCTCAAGAAAGCTCGGCCAGACTATTGCAGACTCAGGCGGAATGCAGCTTCTTAAGAAAACGGGCTATACCGACAAAGTCAGAAACACAATCGCAACAAGCGTTAACAGCTTTGGCCATAACATCTATAAGATGTGCACGGTAGTTCCTGCTGTTGTTTACACTCTTATACTTATTCTTACAATCATCTATCCGCTTTCAAAGAAAAAGCTTGAACCGATTCAGGCTGAGCTTATGAAGAGAAGAGCAGAAGTTGAAGAAAAAGTAAAAGAGCTTGAAGAAATCTGAATATGACAAAAGGAGCTGTTCTGAATGAACAGCTCCTTAATTTATTTTTTCTTGAAAGTCATCGGTCTTTCCGTTGTACCGAGCGCTTTGTCGATAGCTTTGATAATCAGCGGTCTTAATTTGCCGCTTTTCTTAACAAAAGAACTCTGGTCAGCGTTTTTCTTTATGAATTCAACGAAACTCGGGTTTGATTTGAACTGAAGCTTAACACGGTCTTCTGCAAAATCGAACGTTATGTACTGAGTTGCAAGTGTATTTATCGGCTTGACAACTGCGTTGAGTTTGCCGTCCTTTATAAAAGCGTATGCCCATATTTTATATTGGTAGCCCTTGATCTGACATTCTGAAAATCGCGGTTCACCGTCAAGACCGCAATTAATAATGACCTCGTCTTCCTCCTCTTTCCATCTGACCGTGAAGACATCGTCTGTCAGCTCAAAGGAAACTTCATTAAGGTTTGAAGTCGGACGTTTTGCATAGCTTGAGGTTATTGAACGCGGAATAAGGCTTGCGGGGAAAGAAAGCTTTGCAATGATGTCGGAAAACTTGCTGAGGTAAAATGTTTTACCCGTCGGAACATACGGAACTTGCGCACATTTTACAGGCTTTTTATCAAGTTTTCTCAGGTGTTCTTGCAGTTTTTCGTCCCATTCACCGTCGCTGGTTTCCTCAAAAGCTTTCGGAAGAATATTGTCAAAAGCTCTCGTGAATTTATTGTCGTGTACACAAGCGTTAAAGCTTGCCATAACTGCGTTATACTCGGGGAGATAAGTAACCCTCTGTCCGAATAAACCGTCCATACTGAAGTGCTTTTCAAAAATCCAGAAAAGATAACCGTATCCCTGATCTTTTCCGTTTTTATGCGCAACCTGAAGCCGCGTAGCCTCTTTTGTCCACCATTCGGGGATAACCTGTTTTCCGTTCCACTTGCCGCCGTCAGCATAACACTGACAGATTTTTACAAGATCGCGGAGCTTAAGGTGGCATCCTGTACCGCCGATATTTTCGTTGTTCAGGTTCGTCTCCCAGAAAGGCTTTTCAATTCCGAGAGGCTCAAAAAGGCGGGGAGTAAGATACTCAACGAGGTTCATCCCTGCCATTTTCTGCACAGCAGAAGCGGCAACCTGAGCATCGTTGTTGCTGTACAAAAATCCTCTGTCAGTCTTTCTGAAAGGTGCTTTCATAAACATTTCAACGTAATCACCCGTCATATCCTGTGTAAAGCTGAATTCCTTGTTGCTTTGCATCGTAATAACGTGACGAAGTGTAAGATTCTCCCATTCTTCGCTGTTATCGTGAGGATATTCTGTGAAAATGTCGATGATTCTGTCGTCGAGCGAAAGTAACCCTTCGTCAACAGCGAAACCGACCGCAGTTGAAACAACTGACTTTGTGACAGAAAACATCGTGTGAGGCATATCGGCAGAATACGGATATACGTAATTCTCAAAAACGATTTCGCCGTCTTTCATAAGAATGAGAGCGTGGTTTTCTATATCATTTTTTTCAAGATCTTTATAGAATTCGTAAATTACTTTTGACGAAACCTTTGTCGTAACGCTCATAAGCCGCCTCCGGGAAATTTAATGTTTCTATTATAGCACTTTATGGGATTTTGACAAGTGCAGGCAGGGGAGTATGTCAGCTTTTATTCTTCCGATATTTTGCCGGTTTCGATATCTATCGTAATCATTTTGTCGTAATAAACATCAGAGTAGTCTAAAAAGCCACGTCTGTATTTTCCGACAGGCTCGTCCGAAAGCTCAGTTAATCCGACGTTTACTTCTTCGGGATATTCAGCATCGTATCCATAGTTTGTACGGCGCAGACGGAACTTGATTTGCTGTTGAGTGGTTTCGATATCGGTTATGTAGCCGTAAATTATTTCCTTGCCGTTAAAGGATATTGCACTGTTGTGTCCGCGCAGATTGTGGATTGAATAACCGCCCGTGAGTTCTGTTTCAACCGATTCCGTATGACCGCCTCCTGACGGATACCGCCAGTTGTGGAGTTCAATATTGTTGTTCTTACAGTATTCAAGGAATTCTTCATAAGTGTCAAATTCTGTTGTCGTTCTGTCTTTTGCGCAGAAAAGGATCATTTTATCATACAGCACGCTGTAAGTAGTTCCGTGATCATATCTTTCGGAAAGAACATTATCACGGTCACCGGCTGTGTCAGCATCCACGACCTGAAAAAGATGCGCTGCGATGTATGTTTCTGTTTTGTCGTAGGTGTATTTGTAGATATATCCGAATATATCGGTTATGCCGTCGCTGATTGAATAGTTTTTGCCGCCTGTGCTGAAGAACGTGTAGTTACCGAAAAGTACTTCGTGGTAATCGGAAAGTCCCGGACCGATACACCCGAACAGACTGAAACAGGATACGAAACAAAGCAGAATTGCCAATAAGCGTAAAAACTTTTTCATAACACTCTCTCCTTTGAAGCTTGGTTTTTTGTTTTCTGTATAGTAGTCAGCGTAAAACAAATTTGTGACATAATAATTATTTTTGACATTATAGCATTTCCAGCGCGGTAAAGCAAATTTTCAGCCGAAATGCAGAAATATTCTGTAGAACTGCAAAATTACCAAACAAAAAAGCCCTGCTTTTTACAGCAAGGCTTTCGTTGTGATTTATTTTGAATTTGAATAGTTGGGAGCTTCCTTTGTGATGAAAACGTCGTGAGGATGGCTTTCGATAAGACCTGCGTTTGTGATACGAACAAACTTTGTCTTTGTCTTAAGCTCTTCAATGTTGTGACATCCGCAGTAACCCATACCTGCGCGAAGACCGCCGAGCATCTGATAAATAGTATCAGCAACGGGTCCCTTGTAAGGTACTCGACCTTCAACTCCTTCGGGAACAAGCTTCTTGTTGTCCTCCTGGAAGTATCTGTCCTTACTGCCGTTTGCCATTGCGCCAAGGCTACCCATACCGCGGTAAACCTTGTAGTTTCTGCCCTGGTAGATTTCGATTTCGCCCGGTGATTCCTTACAGCCTGCAACAAGTGAACCGATCATGATTGCGCTTGCACCTGCAGCGATAGCCTTAACAATTTCACCTGAATACTTGATACCGCCGTCTGCGATAACTGAAATGCCGTGCTTTGCAGCAACATTAGCAGCGTCAAAAACAGCTGTAATCTGCGGAACACCGATACCTGCAACAACTCGTGTTGTACAGATTGATCCGGGACCGATACCAACCTTAACTGCGTCTGCACCTGCTGCGATAAGAGCCTCAGTAGCTTCGGCAGTTGCAACGTTACCGGCAACAAGAGAAATGTCGGGGTATGCAGCCTTAACCTTGCTTACAGCCTTGATGATGTTCTGGCTGTGGCCGTGAGCAGAGTCGAGAACGAACATATCAACACCTGCTTCAGCAAGGCAAGCAGCTCTGTCAAGAACGTCAGCTGTTGCGCCGAGAGCAGCTGCACAAAGAAGTCTGCCTCTTTCGTCTCTTGCTGAGTTGGGGTACTGAACACTCTTTTCAATATCCTTGATTGTGATAAGACCTCTGAGGAAGCCAGCTTCATCAACCAACGGGAGTTTTTCGATTCTGTTCTTCATAAGGATTGCCTTAGCCTGCTCAAGGTTTGTACCTACGGGAGCAGTAACGAGGTTGTCCTTAGTCATAACTTCGCTGATTTTGATGTTAAAATCAGTCATAAAGCGCATATCGCGGTTTGTAAGAATACCAACGAGCTTGCCCTGTTCGTCACAGATTGGCACACCTGAAATCTTATACTTTCTGCAAAGATTTTCAGCGTCGTATGCATAGTGGTCGGGTGTAAGGCTGAAGGGTGAGGAAATAACACCGTTTTCAGAACGCTTAACCTTGTCAACTTCCTGTGCCTGAACTTCCATGGGCATATTTTTATGGATAACACCGATACCGCCTTCACGTGCAATAGCGATAGCCATCGGAGCTTCCGTAACTGTATCCATAGCAGCAGTCATAATAGGAGTATTGAGTGTAATTTTCGACGTGAGCTTCGTCGAAATATCAATATCCTTGGGCAAAATGTCCGATTCAGCAGGTATAAGAAGCACGTCGTCAAACGTAAGACCTTCTTTACCAAATTTCTCATCAAAAGTCATTCAAAATCCTCCTCAACTGTATCGATTTTTTAAATTGTTTTATTATAACGTGAATTTCACGAAAATGCAATGATTATTTAAACATTTTTTTGAAAATATCAAAGAAAATATTCTATTGACCTTTCAATGTTCAAATAATATAATATTTTCGGAGGCGATAATATGTTTAACGGAAAAATGAAAGCAATAACCTTCAGCTTTGACGATGCCGTTCTTCAGGACGTGAGAATGGTCGAACTGCTGAATAAATATAATCTCAAAGCAACTTTCAACGTGAATTCGGAGCTTCTTGGGGCAGGCGGTTTCCTTACTATAGCGGATCAGAAGATTGCTCACTATAAAATAAAGCCCGAGGATGTGGCTCATATTTACGACGGTCACGAGGTGGCTGTACACACTCTTACGCACCCGAACCTTACAACACTTGATGAAAAAGAAATCATCCGTCAGGTTGAGGAGGACCGCAAGAACCTTGAAAAGCTTGTCGGATATGACATTGTCGGAATGGCTTACCCTTGCGGCGGAGTGAACAACGACGACAGGGTTGCACAGATCATAAAGGAAAACACTAAAATCAGTTACTGCCGTACGATTACGGATACGGACAGCTTTGATGTTCAGGAAAACCTTTACAGACTGAACCCGAACGTTCACTATTCAAACTTCGAAAGAATGTACAGAATGGCTTGTTCATTCATTGAAATGCAGCCTGATATACCGCAGATTTTTTATATCTGGGGACATTCATACGAAATGGATATCGACAGCACAAACTGGAAGCAGGTTGAGGATTTCTTTAAGTTTATTTCAAACCGCGACGATATTTTCTACGGAACGAACAGAGAAGTACTTTTATAAAAAATCAAGAAGCATAGCTTGGCGCTATGCTTCTTTTTTGTCAGAATAATCCTGCTGTTTTGCCGTTTTTCTGATGCTGTGAAATTGTTTCCGCGTAGTAGAAATCAACACCTGTCGGGTCGGTAAGGAAGAAATAATACTTCGTATCGCTCGGGTTAAGAGTTGCTGTGATCGCCTTTATACCCGGGTTACAGATCGGCCCTGCGGAAAGACCTTTGCAATAATAAGTGCTGTAAAGGTTCATATAACGGATGATGTCTTCACTCTGCTGTTCAAGTGCAAGTCCCTTACCCTCAGAATCTTTTTTGTAGCCGAGGTAGTCGCCGAGACTGTTTTTGATGTAAAAGGTTGTAACATCGCTTTCAAGCTTGGGGAATGAGGGACTCCTGAGTCTGTTATGAAAAACCGAAGCAACGTTTGCACACTCTGTAATGTCCGCGTCGCACTCTTTTTGTATGATTGAGGCTAGAGTGATAACCTCGTCAATGGTCATTCCGAGTTCTGCTGCTTTCTGCTTCATATCGGGTGTTATCTTTTTGTTGAAATTATCAATGAATTTTTTCAGCACGCTTTTTGCATCTGAATTAAGGTAAAATTCATAAGTGTCGGGGAAAACATAACCCTCGAGGAGAAATACTCGCTCGTCGGGATTTGAAATCTCAATTCCTTCGAAAGGCTCGTTGCATACCCTGAGAAAATCATCCTTTGAACACACGCCGTTTTCTTCAAGTCTTTCTGCAATCTCAATAATGGTATAGCCTTCGGGGAAGGTTACGGTTGCTGTGTTTTTTACCGTTGTTGTTGCGCTTTCGGTTGTAAGGTACGGAATACCTTCGCCCTTTTCGCAGGCGGAAAAAGTCAGCAACGCAAGAATGCAGCAAAGAAGAATGCAAAGTATTTTTTTCATTTATTTTTACCTCGGTTGTTTTAATTTTCTGAAGCAATAATACATTAATTTTTACTCCGTGTCAATAAAAGCGTTTTCGTCGGCAGATAATAAACACGGAGGTGAGATTATGGAAAAGAAAAATAAGAATAAAAATTCAAAGAAGCAGAGAAAACTGTCTCCGCTCGTAGAATCCATTATTGAAGAGTGGGAGACAGCGGACGAGGACGGTGTTTTCGATGCTCTTGGAAGCTATACGGGAACTCCCGAGGACGGCGGAGTGCCGATCCAGGACGCAGACGATTTATAAAAACAGCGGGGTAGTTTTTCTACCCCGCCAAAGTATTATTTGTTAAGTTTGATAATTTTTGCAGCGCTCCATATGGAAATGAGTGCCAGTGAAACCGTAACGAGAATGTTGTGCAACATATTAAGGCTCGTGAAGTTCTGGTATTCACCGCAACCGATGAACATATATGCTGTGAAAATATAAATAACGAAACAGGGGAGTGCAACTGTGCAGAATTTCTCATACGAAATTTTCTCAAGAGCAATGCCGTATTTCTTTGCAAGGATTGCAACGACCAATACGGTAGCTACGACGGAAATTATTGTTGCAAGAATCTGATTGTCCGAATCGTCAAAACGTTCAAGAACGGGACGTACAACTGTAATTCCGATCATTCCGATAAAGCCGAGAAGGAACGTTAAAATGTTCGACGCTTTTTCGGGTATCTTTGCTAAAATCGCTTCGTCAACATCTTTCTCAGGCTTGATGTTTACAAGATAAGCGGTGATAATTCCGCCTGCAAAGAAGCCTGTGAAATATTCCCAGAGTGACCACGGAGCAAAGCTGTCAGGGAAAGGATTGCCCTTAAGCATATGATATCCGCCTTCGCCGAAGTAGAAGAAAAGGTCAGAGAATGTGATTGAAAATGCGAATGCACAGCAGGTTACAAAGCCTGTTGTTGCTGCACGCTTGTCTTTGATAACAAATCTTGTTGTAAGCAGGACTGCGATTGCACTGACTGCGGAAGATATTGTCATAACTTCCTGGAAGTAGTTTCTGCCTGCAGAGCTTGTTCTGCCGAGAGCATCTACCGTGAACTTCTTGGCCCAGGAATCGTTGTCAAAGTGCTCCATAAACACTTCGTAAGCACTGCCTTCAATGCCGACTTTTCTCAGGTCATCGACAAATACCTTTGCCGATTCAGGCTGAACGAGATCGAGAATCCAATGTGAAACTGTTGCCATTGCAATGTAATAGGCGGCAAAGAAGACGGCAACAAGAATTAAAACGTGGTAGAATTTCCACTGCTTGTCGCTGAATCCTCTTCCGAGCAACACGCCGAAGACCGAGGCAACACCGAAACCGAGGCAAAGCATCATAAATACACCTGACCACGGTGAAATGTACGCAAAGCCTTCGTCAAGATTGAGAACACCCGTAATCTGGCTGAGCAAAGTTCCCCACGCGGGAACGGTTATCATAAACGAAAGAGCCGTAAGTGAAGTCCAGGCAAAGTTCATCTTTTTTCTTTCACCGATTGCGACCGTGATAAAGAGAATAAATACTATGCCCGCATTAAGAAGGCCCCAGGATGAACCCCATCCGTGAGTTCCTCTTACACGCCACAGAAAGCCCATAAGAAGAGCACCGATGAGAACGATTATTGACTTGTTTAAAACGGATTGTTTTGCACGTTCCTGCATTTTAAACCCTCCTGTCATTTTTTTCGATTATAACACAATATTTTCCGTATAGCAATATACAACCTGTTTTATTGACAAAGAAGTTTGGGTATAGTATACTTTATTGTAGGCAAAAAATTAAAGTGAGGTAATGTTTTATGAATATAGCTGTTGTTCTTGCAGGTGGTTCAGGAAGCCGTATGGGTATGGTTGACAGACCGAAGCAGTTTATCGATATTTACGGTAAGCCCGTAATCATTCATACACTTGAAGCTTTTGAAATAAATGAAAAAATTGATGCAATCTGTGTTGTATGCGTCAAGGAATGGCAGGATGATCTTTCGCTCTGGCTCAAGGAGTACGATATCCGCAAAGTGCGCTGGATTGCAAATGCAGGAGCATCGAGACAGGAGTCTTCACTCAATGCTCTTGATGCAATCAAGGAAGTATGCGGCGACGATGACTATGTTATCATTCATGACGCAGCGAGACCGCTTATTTCGCAGAAGATTATCAATGACAATATTGTAAAAGTACGTGAGTACGGCGCTTGCGACACTGTTGTACCTGCACACGATACAATCATCAGGAGTGTGGACGGCGATACTCTTGAATCCATTCCTGCCCGTAAGGAGCTTTATATGGGTCAGACACCGCAGTCTTTCAAGTATTCAATCGTAAGAAAGGCTTACGACGATTATTTCGCATTGCCTGAAAATGAACGTCCCGAAATGACAGACGACTGCGGACTTGTTCTTCACAGCGGTGTTAAAATCGGAATGGCTATGGGCGACAAGCTCAATATGAAAATTACAACGATGGAAGATTTGCTTCTCGTTAAGTCAATTGTAAGAACAGGCAGATAAGGAAGGATGAAGTGTTTTGTTTGCTAAAAGTTACAAAATAACCGAGCCGAAAAGATTTGAAATATTTGTTGAAGATATTCAGAACAAAAATGTACTTGTCCGCCCCGAATACCTTGCAGTCTGTAAGGCGGATATCCGCTATTACCTCGGAAACAGAAGCCTTAACGTGCTTAAAAGAAAGTTCCCGATGAGCCTTATCCACGAGGCAACAGGCGTTGTTGTCAAGGATAAAAACGGAAAGTTTGCTCCCGGCCAGCGTGTTGTTATGCTGCCCTGCAGAAAGGCTGACGACTGCGACGGTACAAAGTGTGACGAGTGCGTAAGAAACAATCCGCACCTTCTTGATAACTACTGTCCCGATTCAAAGTTCTGCTCAAGTAATTTCGACGGCTTCAGCAAGGAGCTTATGGACATTGAGGAAGATTATCTTGTGCCGATTCCCGATGAAGTCGGTGCAGAGGCTGTTTTTTCGGAGCTTATTTCTGTCGGTTGCTGTGCGTTGCGCCGTGCGGGTCTTGATAAATCAAATGCCCCGAAGAATATCGCTGTATGGGGCGACGGAATTATGGGTTACATCATAGCTCTCGTTGCAAAGTACAGCCTTGAATGTGAAGTTGACGTTATCGGTCTTAGCAAGGAAAAGCTTGCGGAGTTCGATTTCGCGAACATCTACTTTGCAAATGATATCGAAGATTTGCCGCGTATGACTGTTGCGATTGAAGCTGTCGGCGGAAATCCCTCAGGTATTGCTGCTAACCAGGCGATCGATAAGCTTTATTCGGGCGGAAAACTCATTCTTTGCGGTGTTGCCAACGATAACATCCCTCTTAACACAAGAATGGTGCTCGAACACGGCCTTTCAATCAGAGGTACAACCCGAAGCACAAGATGCGACTTTGAGCAGGCGCTGGAGCTTCTTAAAATCGAAGGCTTCAGAGAGCGTGTGCTGAAGCTTCTTCTTTCAACCGTTGAGGTTGACGATATCAAAAAGTACTACGCTGTATTTGAAAAAGAATCCAAGTCAACGGCACTCGGAAAGAATATAATGAAAATATCATTCTAGAAAAAAACATCGGTTCGTCTGAACCGATGTTTTTTGTTACTGTTCTGCTGTATAATTTTCAACGGCATACATAAATCCTTCGATTAGGAACTGACGAGCTTCTTTCGCAGGGGTCGAATAAGAAAGAAGATCGAATCCGTGGAAACAGCCTTCAAAAGTTCTGAAGTGAACTTCTGTGCCTGCATCTCTGAGATTGTTTACGTATATAATAGTTTCATCCGTAAACGGTTCAATCGTACCCACGTATGTGAGTGTCGGGGGAAGATCGGAATAATCTGTTTCGCGTGCAGGTGCCGCGTATTTTGAAACAGCATCCGTCTGGTAGCTGTCGCCAAGGTAAAGCTTCCAGGCAGTTTCATTTGATGCCGTGTTCCATATGGGTGCATCGTTGTTCTGCGAAGACTCAGTGATCATTCTGTCGTCAAGCATCGGATAAAGCGGCATCTGAAAAGCAATGTTTACGTCGCCCGTATCTCTTGCTTTAAGAGTAACGGCGGCGCAAAGTCCTCCGCCCGCACTGTTACCGCCGACGAAAATCTGACTGTCGTTCATTCCATAATCCTTGCCGTTTTCCTTAAGCCAAAGCAAAGCCGAATAGCAGTCGTTGAATGCGGCAGGGTAGGGAGCAGTGGGAGAGTTGGTGTAGTCAGGGGCAACGATAACGCAACCTGATGCATCAACGAAGCTCTGTATAAAGCTGAAGTCCTGTTCAGGACATCCGAGCCCGTAACCGCCACCGTGAATCCACAGAAGTCCGGGTACGTTTTCTCTTGATTCTTTCGGATAATAAACGCAAAGGCGAAGCTTGCTTTCGTCGTCGCGTGTTATGTATATTTCGTCACGGTTTATGCCTCTTGTAAGGTCAGGTAGACCGATGTTATCAAGGAATAAGTTTGCAATTTTAAAGAAACCGACGGTGAATTTCGGCATAATCGTACGTATGATATTTCCGACGGTTCTTATCTCGGGATGAATTTCGTCTGATTTCACGTTCCACCTGTCAAACATAGTGAAACCACCGCTTTCTGTTTCAGATGTTTTTTCAAAAGAAGCGAAAACCTGCAAGGGTGAACACAAAAGAATTGCGCATAATAAAACTGCAAGAATCTTTTTCATAACATATATTCCTTTCTGTAATTATGTCACAATGATAACACAAAATAAATATGCATTATTTACGAAATAGAAAAATATATTATAATCAGAAAAATAATAATGGATATAAAGCGCTTGCCTTATATCCGTTATTTCATTTTTGGTAAACTTTTTATGTATTCAATAACCGCGTTTGCCGAGTTTTCGGGGAGTTCGATTATATTTTCCGCATCCTTCATATTTTCAAGATAATGCGCATCAGAATCGACGAAGATTGCAGTCCCCTCAAGTATCGGGTGCATTGCTGTAAGTGCCTCTCTGTCCGCCTCAGCGGTTATTTCAACCGCAGAAAAGCCCATATCCTCTGTTATCAAACCGAGGTTAGAAAGTACGCTGTATGAGCTTCTGTCGATGTGAGCAGGGTAGCAGACACCGCCGTAGTTTTCGACTGTAGAGACTACGTCGCTTATACTTATCGAGCTGGCGAGAGTAAGAAGCTTTTCCTGACTGCCGATAACATTGTCGCATTCATCCATAATAAGCTGTTCACCGAAAATTTCGGGACGATTTTTTACGGGCGGCATTGTCGAAAGCACATAATCGGAAAAGCTTTTTGCACTTTCAGCATCAGGGAAAAGGCAGACAACGTGGACTTCTTCCGATGTGCAGAGTTCCATCCCGGGTATTACGGTAAGACCG
This sequence comes from Clostridia bacterium, assembly GCA_017625835.1. Taxonomy (GTDB): domain Bacteria; phylum Bacillota; class Clostridia; order Oscillospirales; family Acutalibacteraceae; genus CAG-488. The sequence continues at coordinate 2,926 of JAGAKF010000020.1, read as the reverse complement.
ATCTGTTCACCTGCCTTGATAGCTGAAGCACAGTTTTCGCAGGTGTTGTGATCCGTCAGGGCAATGATGTCCAGTCCGAGAAGCTTTGCCATATTGACGAGGTTATACGGTGTCATATCGTTGTCACCGCAGGGGGAAAGACACGAATGTGTATGAAAGTCGTAATAAAGCTTCATTTTAAATCAACTTCGAAATGGCAGCCGCCATCTGATATGAATTTTTATCGGTCTGCAGAATAATAACGTCGTTCTGCTTTGCTCTGTTCAGTGCATCTTCGTCAAGAGCTGCATTTTCCGTCAGCACAATGCAGGCAACGTCGGCAAGAACTGCGACGCCGACGGAGTTGATGTTTCCCATAACCGTCAGCCAGACATCGCCCTCGTTAGCACGGGACATAACCCAGCTGAGCAGATCTCCGCAGTAGCATCCGCTGATCTCTTTTTCAAGATTTTCACCGCAAAGCACTTTTAAACCGAGCTTTTCAACAAGTTCTTTTACGTCCATTTAAGTTTCTCCTCGTCAATACCTCTGAAAGGTACGGGTATAAGTTTGTCAATTTCATTTTCTGCCAATTCTTTTGTTGCCATTTCGTTCTTGATTCTGAAAATGCAGTCATCAACGCTTGCGTAGCCTCTGACGATATCCTCGGCAAGGGCACGGCAGGTCGGAGCACCGCAGGTACCGCAATCAAGACCGGGGAAGTTTTCAACCATAGCGGAAACCTGATTCATAAGCTTCATGGAATCTGTAACGTTGTCCGCAAGCTTAAGAACAGAAAGTGGCTCAAGCGGATAGTCCCAGCCAAGCTCTTTCGGAATTTCCGTTTCAATGTGATTGCAGGAAACGGGAAGATATTTTTTTAGCGCAGAAAGTCTGGTCTTTGCAACGAACGTGTTTGCGACCGTAAGGCAACCGCCTACGCAACCGCCCGTACATGCGTTAAGCTCGATGAATTCGATGTCGTTAAGCTTTTCGTCCTCGACCTCTTCAAGGATCTGAATAACGTTTTCAATACCGTCGGCAGCTATGTATTTTTCGCAGAGTGAAGCCGAAGCCTCTCCGCCGCTTGCCGCCCAGCCGACACCGATTTTGCCCGATTGTTCAAGAGCCTTGAGCTGTTTTTCGTCAAGCTTATCCATTTTCTGCAAAAGAAGCGGATAAATCTCACTCATCGCAATCGCACCGTTAACGTCGGAGCTGTTTGCCGCAAGAGGGGACTTGATAGCCGTTATTTTTGCAGGACAGGGAGTTATGAAAAATACGCCGATATCCTCGTCAGAAAGGCCTGTTTTCTCCCTTGCTTCCTGACGTGCGAGCCTTGCGGACTCATCCATAGGTGTTTTGAGCGTTATCATATTGTCGATAAGCTCAGGATAACGGACACGGATAAGTCTGATTACTGCGGGACAAGCCGTTGAAATAACGGGTTTCAGAAGATCCTGCGTTTTAAGCATCTTTCTTGTTGCGTCGGAGACGATTTCGGCTCCCTTAGCAACCTCAAAAACACTGTCAAAGCCAAGCTCCAGAAGCGCCGTCAGAACGTAGTTCACATCGTCCAGATTATTGAACTGGCCGTAAAGCGACGGTGCGGGCAGAGCTATTTTATACTTGTATGCCTCAATATCAGAAAGAGGGTCACTCATGGCTGTTTTAGCATGGTGAGGGCAGATTCGGATGCATTCACCGCAGTCAATGCAACGTTCGGAAATAATGGTTGCTTTGCCTCGGCGTACACGTATTGCCTGAGTCGGACAGCGTTTAATACAGTTCATACAGCCGAGACACTTGTCTTTATTAAGGCTAACTGAATGAAACACAGTACTCATTTTGCTCCTCCTTTTAGATTCTTTTATAATTATTTGTTGTAGATTTTAAGCGTGATTGTTGTACCGACGCCGATGGTTGTGTCGATAGTCATTTCATCGGTGTATTTTTTAATGTTCGGAAGACCCATACCTGCACCGAAGCCGAGCGAACGCACATTTTCGGGCGCGGTTGAGTATCCTTCCTTCATTGCAAGTTCAACGTCAGGAATACCGGGGCCTTTATCGGCAAGAACAACTGTAATGCATTCGGGTGTGATTGTCGCGTCGATAACACCGCCTTCTGCGTGGATAACCATATTGATTTCTGCCTCGTAAACAGCAATCGCAACGTTTCGTACAAGTGAAGCGTCGAAGCCGAGGTCTTTAAGCGAACGCTTAAGCTTGCCCGATGCTTCACCTGCGCAGGTGAAATCATAGGCATTGACGTCGTAGTGAAGTTTTACCTCTTCCATTATTTTCCGCTGCCTCCTCTGAGTCCGTTTGCATAAAGGCGTCCGCAGGAAGTGAACATTTCAAGGTCGGTTTTGATAAGGACGATTTCGCGATCCTCGGCAAGGTTTATCATACCGATGTCCGGCGATTTGCCTCTTACAAAAACGATACATTTCATATCCATCATTTCAGCCGTTCTTACAACCTGCGGATTTACAAGTCCTGTAAGAAGAACAGCCTGTTCTTTAACATATGCAAGCACGTCGCTCATCATGTCGCTGCCGCAAGCTTTGTAAACTTCACGGTCAAGGAAGTCTTCACCGTAAATGATAGTACCCTCAAGAATATCAACAATTTCTTTTACTGTCATATTTAACCCTCCATGAGAATTATTACATTATATAATAACACATATTGCAGTAAAAATCTACATAATTTTGTGCTAATTCAGCTAAAAAATGTTAAAATATTATAAATAATTAATATGGACTGTGAAATATACAAATTCGGGTTTGTAGGGATGATTTGCATATGAGTTCAAGTTGAGCAAAGCCTCCCTTGCCTAAAGGGAGGTGGATTTTGCGAAGCAAAAGACGGAGGGATACTTCGTGAAAAGCTTGATTTTTCATAGTTTTTTGTAAAAATATCCCCCAGTCACGACTTCGTCG
>JAGAKF010000019.1 GCA_017625835.1 Clostridia bacterium | reverse complement strand
CATCTCGGGTCATAATCCCTGCCGCAGTCACAGGGGCCGTCATTCAAGTCTTTTCCGCATCGGTGACAGATACCGACACAGTCCTCCCTGCAAAGCACCTTCATGGGCAAGGACAGCAAAATGTCCTCATTAACGAGCGGTTCGATGTCGTAATGGAACGAGTCAATAACAATAAAATCGTCGTTGTCGTCATCATTAAGCTCCGTAACCAGCACGTGCTCAATCGGGATTGTAAATGTGCGCTTAAATTCTTTCGCACATCTGTCGCAGGCAAGGTTCAAGGTAAATTCCGCCTTAGCAACAAGGCTGACAATGTCAGTTGAGTTCTTCACCTCACCGCTGATGACCACACTCTCTGTGAATGGAAAGCCACCGTTGAAATAACAGTCGCTCATATCGAGTGTAAAATTCACCTCGCGGGAATAGCCTTCGTTATTAAAGACAGGTTCAAGCTCAATAAAAAACATAGATTACCCTTCACCTCAAATGTCATGCACCGATTATTATATAATCTGAAGTGACATTTGTCAACAGTTAATCTCTATTTTTTTTGGTTTTGGATTAAAGTTTTTTGCAGAATTCAAAGATTTCTGCCGGAAGCTCTGCTTCATCAGCTGAAACTGTGAATACAAAATTCTTTTCCTCAACGTGATTCTTGCTGAGTTCGTCAACCTTCTTAAGGAAAACTGCAAGCTCGTTATAATCACGTGAACCGATTCTGAGAGTTGCATCAATAAGTACATCTGTGATGTCGTGGTCACCAGCGCAGATACCGCAAAGGAAACCGTAAAATGCATCGTAACCGCTTACGCAGTAGTGGTCTGTATCAATAAGACGTGCACGATAGTTTACGTCATAAGTGAGCTTCGGCTGCTTTTCAACGCATACTACATTGCCGTTTGATCTTTCGATAGCCTCGTTAACTTTTTCGATCAAATGCTTTGTCTTTCCTGAACCTTTTTTGCCTAAAATAAGAGATACCATAAGTATATCCTCCTTCTTATATTTTAAAATCCGTGAATTTAATCTTCACGACATTTTAACCTGATTAATTAAGTCTTGCTTCGAGGTCAGCTTTTCTGTCCTCGTAACCCGGTTTGCCAAGAAGAGCAAACATATTCTTCTTGTAGCTTTCAACACCCGGCTGATCAAAGGGGTTAACATCGAGAACGTAACCGCTGATTGCGCAAGCCTTCTCGAAGAAATAAATAAGATAGCCAAGGTTGTATTCATCCATCTTTTCAACTTCAAGAACGATATTGGGAACTCCGCCGTCTGTATGAGCAAGGACTGTTCCTTCGAAAGCCTTTCTGTTTACAAAAGAAAGATTCTTGTTTGCAAGGAAGTTGAGGCCGTCAAAATCGCCGTCCTCTTCTTTGATTTCAACCTCTGTCTTTGACTTATCAAAAACAACAACGGTTTCAAAGAGAGTTCTCTCGCCTTCCTGGATGTACTGACCCATTGAGTGAAGATCAGTTGAGAAAACAACGGATGCTGGGAAAATACCCTTGCCGTCTTTGCCTTCGCTTTCGCCGAAGAGCTGCTTGAACCATTCGTTCATCATTGTGAATGAGGGTTCGTAGCTTACCATAAGCTCAATCTTCTTACCCGCTCTGTAAAGAAGGTTTCTGATTGCAGCGTATTTGTAACAATCGTTATTGGCAATGTCTGCAACTGAGTATGCCTTCATAGCATCTGCAGCACCCTGCATAATTGTATCAATATCAATTCCTGCAACAGCGATCGGAAGAAGACCGACTGCAGTAAGAACTGAGTAACGTCCGCCTACATCATCGGGAACAACAAAGGTCTTGTAACCGAGTGTATCTGAAAGAGACTTGAGGGTACCCTTTCTTGCATCGGTTGTAGCGTAGATTCTCTGCGCTGCGCCTTCCTTGCCGTACTTCTTTTCGAGCATATCGCGGAAAATTCTGAATGCTACCGCTGGCTCTGTTGTTGTACCTGATTTTGAAATGATGTTAACAGAAAAATCTCTGTCGCCGATGATTTCAACAAGTTCGTTGAGAGAATCTGAGCTGATAGTGTTACCTGCGAAATAAATCTCGGGCGCGCCCTTACGAAGAAGATTGTAATTCTGCGACTTGATAAATTCAATCGCAGCACGTGCGCCGAGGTATGAACCGCCGATACCGATTACAACAAGAACTTCAGAATCGTTTCTGATTTTCTCAGCTGCTTTTTTAATTTCAGCAAATTCCTCTTTATTATAATTTTCAGGAAGAGTGAGCCAACCAAGGAAGTCGCTTCCCTTTCCTGTTGAATTGTTAAGTGCTTCATGTGCAGCAAGGACTTCCGCGCTGATTGCTTCCAAAGCGTTTTCAGGCAAGAAGGATGCCACATATTTTGAGTTAAGTTTTACTGCCATTGTAACTGTGTGCCTCCGAAGTGTGCTATACCAAAGTATAGATACCGATTATTTACATATATTCTAACCCATTACAACCCTTTTTTCAAGTATTATTTAGTAATTTTTAATGTAAAATTCATCAAAAAAGGCTCATTTCTTACATATAACAGCCAACAATCTACAAAAAACAGTTCCGAACGACAAGCGGTCAACATAGTGCGGTGCAACAAGATTGTACTTTCCGAGCACCTCAGAATCAAGACTTACGGTAACCGTTCCGAGCGTCTGATTCGCCTCAACGGGAGCCTCAACCTCAGCCGCAATTTCAACTTTCTGAACTATATCCTTTTCTCTTCCTTTCGGAATCAGAACCGCCGTCATCGGAGGTATCTGAGGAGTTATCGTTCGTTCCTCACCCATTGCAATGTTGACATCAGCAATAAGTGTTTTGTCAATCTGCGGTGTATGCGAAGTATAGTTTGCGAATCCCCAGTTAAGCATTGCTTTTGCACCTTCAAAACGGTCCTTGCTGTTATCCGATCCCATTACAACAGCTATCAGGCTTGTGCCGTCTCTTGTTGCCGTTGCAGAAACACAGCACCCTGCTTTGTTCGTAGTTCCTGTTTTCAGTCCCGTTGCACCGTTATAAAAGCGGATCAGTTTATTCGTGTTGACGAGTTCAGTCTGTCCGTTGCGAAGCGAATCCATCCATATTGTTGTGTATTCCTTGATAAGCTCGTGTTTCATTAATTCACGGGACATGAGCGCTATGTCATAAGCCGTCGTAAGGTGATTTTCACTGTCATCGTCAAGACCTGTGCAATTTTCAAAATGTGTGTTTTTCATTCCGAGCTGTTGTGCGCGCTCGTTCATCATAACGACAAAAGCCTCGTCACTTCCTGCAACGTATTCACCCAGCGCAGTGCAGGCATCGTTTGCACTGTATACTGCCGTCGCGCGAAGAAGCTCGTCAACGCTCATCGTTTCGCCCTCCTTAAGCCATATCTGCGAACCGCCTTTTGAAGCCGCAACGGGGCTAGTTGTAACAATGTCCGTCAGACGTATCTTTTTGCTGTCAAGAGCCTCCATAACAAGCAGCATCGACATTATTTTCGTCACCGATGCAGGATACAATTTTTCGTGTTCATTCATTTTCATCAGAACTTTTCCTGTTGTCTGATCCATAAGAACAGCGGCTTTCGCCTTCACCTCAACAGGCAATTCACCCTCTGCCACCGCTGAAACACAGAACGGCACTAACAGAATTACAGCACATAACATTATACTTATCACTCGTTTCATAAAAAAACCTCCGTTTCAACTAAATGTATATGCATCACAAAAGTTAATCTTGCACAAAGGAAGATTATAAAGTATAATTTAATGGTATTCGGAGGAAAACTTATGAAAATTGCTTTTTTTACACTCGGATGTAAAGTTAATCAATATGAATCGCAGGCAATGGCAGAAAGAATGGTCAAATGCGGTTTCGAGCTTGTTTCGCCAAACGAAAAAGCCGATGTTTACGTTATCAATTCCTGCACTGTCACTGCAGAAAGCGATAGAAAGACGCGCCAGACCGTACGTCGTTTCAAAAGGAAAAATCCTGACAGCATAGTAGTGCTGACAGGTTGTATGCCCCAGGCTTTCCCTGAAGATGCTCAGGTGCTCGAGGAGGCTGACATCGTCCTCGGCAACAAGAACAATATCCGTTTACCCGAACTTATCGAAAGATATTTTTCCTGCGGACAGAGAATTATTGAAATTGAAGCTCACGAAACGGGAGACAAATTCACAGGCGATAACATTTCAGGCTTCGAAGGAAGAACAAGAGCTATCGTCAAAATTGAAGACGGGTGCAACCGATTCTGTTCGTACTGCATTATCCCCTATTCCAGAGGCCGTGTGCGTTCAAAACCGATTGACGAGCTTGAGGCCGAGCTTCGCGCACTGAGCGATGCAGGCTTTGTAGAAATCGTGCTTGTCGGAATCAACCTTTCTTCCTACGGCAGCGACATTGGGCTTAACATCTGCGATGCAGTCGAGCTTGCGGCAGGTATGGATTTTGAGAGAATACGTTTAGGTTCTCTTGAACCAGACCATATAACCGATGATGTTATTGAAAGGCTTGCAAAGATCAAAAAATTCTGCCCTCAGTTCCACATTTCGCTTCAGAGCGGATGTGACAATACACTCAAGGCAATGAACCGTCATTACACAAGTTCAGAGTACAAGGAACTCTGCCAAAAACTGCGTTCAGCCTTTGATAATACAACTATTACAACAGACATTATGGTCGGATTCCCAACCGAAAGTGAAGAAGATTTTGCGGATAACGTTAATTTCGCAAAAGAAATCAGCTTCGAAAAGGTGCATGTTTTCCCCTACTCTCCCCGTGAAGGTACCCGCGCCGCTAAAATGGTGCAGATTGAAAAAAGCGTAAAAGAAAAGCGCAGTCACATTATGATCGAGGAAACCGAAAAAGTCAAACAAGAATTTCTTGCTTCTCAGGTCGGCAAAACAGTCGAGGTGCTTCTCGAAACACGCCACGATGACAGCTTCACAGAAGGTTACACCAAAAACTACACACCTGTTAAGGTAAAAGGATCCCACCCCTGCGGTAAACTCGTCACCGCAAAAATTGTATCGGTCGACGGTGATTTTTGCATTGCAGAGATCGATTGATATTCAATTTCATCAAACAAGACGAAAGAGCCCTATCTGTCAGAGATAGAGCTCTTTTACTATTAAATTAAACAGCTTATCAGTCTTGGTTGTTTTCAGTCTTATTCAAAAGGACAAGCAGATTATCATAAAACTTGTGTGTTTCCTCTTTATCCGCAAAAAGGCCGATCGGTGTACCGTGGTCGCCCTTACCTACCGGCATAGCATTCCAGATTCCTGATTCTAACGGTTCATCGGGAGAGTAAAGCTTATACGGTTCATCTTTCGGATGCATGGCAGAAACAACATCAACCAGACCGTCATTTCCGACCGTTACTTTATTTAACGATTTGTCCGTTCTGATCATAAGCTTGCCTGTTGCCCATAACAAAGGATTGTTGGTGTTTTTGGGCACTGTTTTCCCCTTTTCGTTCTTGTCCGTCAGATTGAACGGGAACGAGAAATAATATACGGACGGGACAATTTTTACAAATCCGTTCAGGTCTTCTGTTCCGGCGTCGGTCATATCATAGTCAATACTTTCTTTGCAGAGGAAAAGATCTTTCATTACTTCAACAAACTTCTTTGTATCCTTGATTTCATCCGTCTTATTAACGCCCATCTGTTCAAGGTGCACATCAATAAGTTCGCCCTGAAGCTTTGTTCTGCCTAAAATCACAGCCGAATTCAGCGTAACAAATTTCAACATAGGTAACATATGATACTTTTTAACCGACTGATATGCATCTGTACCGTTAAGTGGAGAACAGATAGCTGTAACGCTGCAGACAAGGTCCTTTTGTCCTCCAAGGAACAGAGGTGACGTATCATCACTGCCCAAAGCGATTTCATCGGGTGCACCGTTTTCCAGAAGATGCACAAGAAGTCGGCTGACCTGTCCGCCGAAGCTGTGGCCGATCAGATGAACTTTCTTCTCTTTGCTCCAGTTTTCAAATATCGGTTTATCGTATGTTCTGCCGAATCGTTTATGACCATAAACACGAGAATGATGTTCACCGTAATCAACTCTTGTACCCGTCAACTGAGCATATAATTCGCAAGCCTGATCCCATGCGCTTGATATCGGACCGTTAGAAGCCGCGTAGCATTCAATTCCTCTACCTGAAAGATATTCAGTAATACTGCCTGCTGTACCGCCCCAATACGGTGCTTTTTTATTTATTCCCTGTTTGTCTCCCCAACCGTACATACCGTGGACAAAAACAATCGGGTATTGCATTTTCATTTCTTTCATTTTTATCTCCTCTTGGCTTATTGCCGATTATTATAACACCTCATTTAATGTTATGCAACATTTTCTTTCATTTTGTCGTATCAAATCCAAAAATAAAGTTCAGCTTACCAAAAGGACGAGCCCTATCTCGTAGTGAGATAGAGCTCGTTTTTGTTGATATATAAGGGTTTTGCTTATTACAAGCGAAGCGAGTAACAAGGTTCTGACGAAGTCAGGTTCTTATTTAGAAGCTTCTTCGACTGCAACTGCGCAAGCAACTGTCATACCAACCATCGGGTTGTTACCTTATCCGTGAAGTATGAACAAACGCGACTTTTTTGCACTTTCTTGTTAAAGGTATCATACTTTTTTTACTATGAATCGTACTTTTTGCACTTTATCAGCATACCTCAAACTTTCTTGTAAACAACACTTTGGAGTACAACGGAGGACGAATCCGCAAACAGCTTATTATAGCTGATTGGATTTATCCAAAATCTCTTTAGCCCTGTTTTGAACAATTTTCTCAAGTATAACAAGTCTGTCTTTACTCAGATTGTAACGACTGTGACGCTTGAATTTAAACGCAAGAAGCTTACGAAGATTGTTCTTCTGCTCGTGCGAAAGAACCGATACAGCTTCGGCTACAAAGTCGTCATATACACAAGGCATAATCGTATCGGCATATTTCTGTAATGCTTCTTCACTTTCCAAAGCATCCCTGCCTGCGAAGTTCAGAAGTGAATTGCCGTGGTCAAACAACGGAGCCGGTGAAACAATCTTGTTGGTTTTACAATCAACCAAAAAGCCGAAATTACCATAGTGTCGGTCAGAATTAAATATCACCGCATCAAGCAGAATCATATCATTCAAAGCCTTAACGAAGTCTTCTCCGAGACTTGCATAAAAATCTTTAACTGCTTTAAAACCGCCCGATTTAACAATTCTGCCAACAGGAACATAGGCAAGGTCTTTGCTCGTGAACAAATCGCAATGAGAGCAAAGCCTACCCTTCCACATTGCAAGGTTGTATTTTACAGCATCTATACCGAGAGCCTCTGCAATCTGATAAGCGTAAAATTCTGAATAAGGCTCATTACCTGTGTTTGATGCGCCTTCCGTTCCGCCTTTGTAAAGACGAATTGTGCCATCCTGTCTGCGCCAACATTTCGGAAGCATACCATTTGTAGTAAACTCAGGGCTCGAAGATATAATTGAGCCCGTGCTACTTCCATAACCTGTGAAGGCAATCTGTCCGAGCACTCTGCTGAAACGGTTGTCGTACAGGTTACACTCTTCAAATGTACCCTCAAAAGTTTCGTCCACAACCCAATAGCAGTCATTCAGAGAAAGCCCTTTAGAAAACTTTATAATATCAAGAGGTCTGTTGATACTCATACCCATTGTGCTGAGCAGATTATCAACATATGCACGGTTTCGCGGAATGTTTCTGTGCTTGAGCCAACTCTCGATTCCCTTTGGTGAAACTTCAGCCAAATCCAATGGCAACAAATCTTTGTGCTCTTCGGTTACCCACAGAACCTCGATATTCATTTCTGCACCGTTATCCGCCTCAAATGTCAGCAACGGCAAATCGTACTGCTTCAATGTGTATTTCATATCATCACCTCCTATTGTTTATATGTATTATTATAACCTTATAATACTATTTTTGTCAATTATAAAGAAATCAAGAGTTCTATCCTGACAGTGTACCTTATCAATATGTGAAAAGTATGTTGTAATTATTACAAAAAAATGGTAGAATAAAGGTTGATAAAATCAACTTTACAGGTGAGAAAATGAAAATTGCCATATGCGATAATGAACAGATAATACTTGACGAAATTTCACGCGAAATAGAAGAATATGCCAACTCACAGGATTTTGACCTTACTTATGAAACTTTCAAATCATACGAGAGCCTTACAGACAGAATCGACGAATTCGACCTGTTTGTGCTTGACCACAATATGGATGACTTTATTATTAACCCCGATGAATCTCCTCTTATGACAGGCAAGGAATTTGCAAGAATTATCCGCAATTCATCAGGCAGTAAAAAGGGCATAATTATTCTCACTTCATATCACGACATTGTATATGACACTTTTGATATTGGTTTAGTGTGGTTTCTGCGCAAGCCCACCAGCAAAGAAGAGCTTTTCAAGGCGCTTGACAACTACTTTTACTCTGTTACAAACTCCGGCTCTGTTGCCGTAAAAATCAATAACGAAATTCACTTTGTGGATACAGATAAAATTAATTATATAGAAGTTTTTCACAAAGATGTTTTCATTCATACCGATGATGAAACTTTGCGTTGCCACAAATCCATTGCTGAGTTTGAAAAAGAGCTTGCTCGGTTCGGTTTTTTCAGGACACATCGCTCATATCTTGTAAACATTTCAAAAATAAAAAGTATAAACAACAAAAAAGCCGTTATGAAAAACGGCGACACAGTTTACACCAGTGAAAAAAAATACGCAAAGCTTCGCGAGCTCTATCTTGAAAACCAATTTTAAGGTGATATTATGCTCATTGAATGTATTTCATATCTTTTTAAAAATATTGTAGGCACAGTTTTTGTCCTATTTATTCTCAATAAGCTGATAGGTTACAAAGTGCAGGTCAAAAAAGTAGCAACGGCTATCTCTGCTTTAGTTCTGGTTGCTATGTCAACAGTTCCGTTTTTTATAATCAAAGACACCGAACTGGTGTTAATCCTGGCTGACCTTTCAACATTAGCGTTGTTTTCACTGTTTCCGTATTGCATATTAAAATCAACCAAGAAAAAAACCTTTTTCTTTTTTGGTTTTATCCTGAACTCTGTTCTCGATCTTATCGTTTCAGTTATATCCACGACAGCAAAAATCACATTGGAAGCAGCGGTAAACTGCATCTATGCAGGTATTCTGTCAGTCCTCCTGATAATCGTAATTATTATATATTACAAACGTGATTTCGTTGTGCCGGTCGACTTTTTTGAAAGCATACCTCCCCTTTTCTACATAGTTATTCTTGTTGCAAGCGTAGCAACACAATACACGCTGACGCTTGCTCAGGACGCAACATTCTTCGTAGATGTGGCACAGTTGTTGCTGGTTATCGCCGCGGGATTTATTCTGGTATGCCTTTCCTATATGGTGTTTAAATATATCACGGTTTCGCTCAAGGAAAAAGATTCACTTGAACAGCTTGATATGCAGATTAAGCATTACGAAGAGCTTGCCGAGAAGAATCGTGATATCCGCCGTTTCAGACACGACTTCAAAAATAATATGTATATGCTCGGTGTTATGCTTGAAGAAAACAGAATTGCTGATGCAAAAGAGCATCTTTCAAAAATGAATGTTGAAATCAAAGAAACAGAAAGCAAATTCGCAACGGGAAATTACTTTGCCGATGCATTGATTGCCCACAAGGCGGACGAAGCATTGAAAAGCAATATTCAAATCACATTTAGCGGAAGCCTTTCACCTGACAAAATTCACAACAGTGACCTTTGCACAATTCTTGCCAACTCCCTTGACAACGCAGTAAGAGCTTGCACAGCTCTTGCACCGTGCACTGTAAATATTAACGCAACAACAAACGAAAAAGGATGCACTGTCACGGTCACCAACCCCGTGTCCAAGAAAATTGAAATCAAAAACAACACAATCAAAACCTCAAAGAAAGACACCGAAAACCACGGCTTCGGTATAGCAAACATAAAAAGAACGGCACAAAAGTATGACGGATTTGTTACACTCAACAGTACGGACTCTGAATTTTCAATCAAAGTCGGATTACTGTTTTAAACCGAAAAAATGCAAACGCGGCAGAGCAAAAACTCTGTCGCGTTTTATTTTACTTTTCTTATCCTATTCTTGTTTTCAGTGAGCCTGAGCTTACGGTTTCGAGTTTCGCACCGTCACCTGAACCCCGCTGTTTAAAACAATCCTCAGGATTGTCGTGAGGCTGCATTGCTACATTCTTATTTCCGCCTTTAGTCTTCGCCTGTGCTTTAGTAAAAACAGGGAACATCATCGGCATAAAGAATTTATCGGAAACGCTGTTCCATACCTTTGATGCAAAGAATGTACAATTGAAATACAAATCCCAGTAATTCCAACCTTTGATTTCTTTGTTTACTTTTATAAGCTGGTCTTTTGTAATATCCATTCCCAACCAGTTTGCGCTTTTGAGTCCGAATTTTGTCGCACTGTATCGTTCAACGTTGTAGTAAACACCCATACCGTCTCTGCGGGTCATAAGGAACGTACCGACAGATACACTGCCGAACGGTGCAACCGTGTAACAGCCTACGGGAATTTCACCGTCAAATGTGCTTTCAATGTAAATCCATGAATGACCGAGGAAAACGATTTCCGAGCAGATATACATTTTGCCGACAACTGTATCACCGGGAATTTCGTCGAATGTAGGTTTTGGCTGTTCGGGTTCAACGGGGTCTTCCGGTTCAACAGGTACATCAGGATTATCAGGATTGTCAGGATTGTCGGGGTTGTCGGGATTTTCAGGTTCAGTCGGAGGTTCGATAGGATTTTCAGGATTTGAAGGTTGTTCAGGGTCAATCGGCACTTCGGAATCTACGCTTTCATCCGTACTTTCCGATTCATCTGTGTCAAGCTGCGTTAATCCGTCATCTATCAGTCCCATACAGACATCAAAAATTCCGACAGTCACCTTTTCAACCATATCTGTCTGTGAAAATACCGGAGTTGAAAAAGCCAACATCAACGCAAGCACGAGAGCTATTACTCTAGCCAATTTATTTTTCATTCAAATCACCTGTCTTATGTTACTTTTAGCGCTTAAAAAGATTTATAATCCAATTATAAATTTTTACAAAGAAATCTGCAATTTTATTGAAGAATCCAACTATCTTATCCCCGAGGGTTGGCTCTTCTTCAGGCTCAACGGGCGGATCAGGATTTACGGTTACATTTTTGAGCAAATCGTCATTACCGTCTGCCACTGCAACAGTGTTCCACTGTGCCTGAGTACCGTCAAACTTTGTTTCGGTAAGAGCTGTGAAGCCTGTAAAAACATTTTCGCCGATTGCCGTAATAGCGTTGCCGATTTCAACAGCTGTAACAATATTCTTGAAAACATCAAAACCTGAATAATTGTCAGCTATTGCGCCGTTACCTGTAATTGAAAGCACACCGCTTTCATGGTCGATTGCCCATTCTACACCTTCACCGCAAGTGCCTGATGTAAGAGTTGAGAGGGGCTTAACGGGATTTCCGCGGTTGTTGTAATAGAGATACAGAGCATAATAATAATCTACAAACATTTTCATGTATGCATAATTTTCACCCTGATTTCCGGTCAAAGCATATTCTTCTTCCGTAAACTCTGTATACTCATATTTGTCTATATATTCCAAGAACTTGCTATATATTGCATCATTGTACTCATTCAGTGCTACCAAATCTTCCGGGTCCTGAGGCTGTTCGACTTCTTCATATATTTTTGACAAAGCATCGCTATGTTCACTATACTTTTCTGAATTATATCGATAATAATAATAAGCGTTAAAACTGCTATAAATCAAATTTTTATTCAATACATCAAGTGTGCAGCCATAGGGCTCCATGATTTCACCTATACTTTCCCGTGTATCATTTACATAAACATTGGTAAACTTAAAATATAGGAAATTTACTACTGTACGGTCATTTTTAATCCTATCAAACTGTCCATCGCCAACAATATATAAGTTATATTCGTTAGTATAAGGCAACATTTCTCCCTTTATATTGTCCCAAAGCTGAAAAGCTTCTGGACTTAATTGTGTTGCATCCGGATGCAGAACGATATCTTTGTCCTTACATTTTGGCGGATAGTATACAAAAATACAAGCTTCACCTTCATCACCGCTATAGTTATAATAAACGGCATTATCGTAAACAAACCACTTGGTAATATCTTCATCGATTATAATTTTTTCCAAATTCGAAAAGCTAAGCCAAATAGTACCATTACTATCAATGTCAAAGCCCTCATCAATATGCAGAACCTTTACCTTGTCAACAAAAGCATATATCTCGTCTTCAGTTTCTCCAATTTTCAAATCTTCAAACCAATTGTCGTTCATCAGATACAGTGTACCTGTCTCTTCGTCGAGATACGAAACTTTTTCCTCCTGTGCAAAAGACACGACCGCAAGGTTCATCGCGCAAACAAGTGCAAGGAACAATGCAAGACCTTTCTTTAAAATCTTACTCATAAAATTACCTCTTTCTGCTGTTTAGCTAAGATACATAAATTATAATATTTCAAACAAAATATTTTTTATGTAAAGGTCTGAAATGGCCTTTTGAGGGTCTGAAATAAGGAAACCGACGGTTTTTAAGCCGTCGGTTTATGTTTTTATCTCCTGAAAAATCGTCTGATTGCATTTATAACTGAGATTATAACTCTGTTTGCTTCGGTAACGAAATTATCAAAAGCTTCCTCAAAGAAATCTGAAATCTGTTCAAAAATTGTCGGTTCATCCTTCTGTTCAAAGCTGATAATTCCGTCGGCATCTTCACTCTGAAGTAACTCTACAAGTTCAGTAAGAGTAACCGTATTTCCATTGACAGAGATGCTGATATAAACTTCATTGAGGGTGAAATACTTTTCAGCACCATCAATATTTTCTTTGTCAATGATTATTACATCGGGGGCTATCCCCTCAAAAGTAAGCTTGTCAAAATACAAATAGTATGCATCAGAATTATCTGCAATCAGATTTGAAATATAGTTATAATCAAGATCTTTATATATAGTTGTTTTTCCGTCAAAAGAAAGTGCCTTGTGACCGTCTTTTACTTTTGCGGTGCTTACGCCGTTAACCGTATATCCTGCATTTCTGAAAGACTGACAGGTTGCAGAATCAGATTTTGCAACAAAGGAAAGTCGGGAATCGTTGCCTGAAAAAGCATTTTCAAATTTCAGGTCATCAGCAAGAGCTGTAACGATCGCAAGTCTTGAACAACCCGAAAAAGCGTTTGCGCCAATCTCAGCTGTGCTTTCAGCCATATACACTTCTTTAAGTGCAGTGAAGCCGTTAAACGCATCTTCGCCCACAGCTGTGATACCGCTTCCGATTTCAACATAGGTCACTCCACCTGCAATATCACTCCAACCGTAATAATTGTCGATCGCCCCTGTACCTGAGATTGTCAGAGTTCCGCTTGTCTCGTCAAATGCCCACGTCGCATTTTCTCCGCAAACTCCTGATGTTGCCGCATAGTTGAAAATGATGTTCTTAAACAGATCCATATTATTGGCTGTAGAAATTTCAATTTCATTCCATTGATCCTCTGTACCCTTGTAGTATGTTGTAAATTCATCCTTACCGAAAAACGATGCCCCGCTAATTCTCTTCATACTTTTGGGAATTACTATGCTTGTGAGAGGTGTAGCATTAAAAGCGCAAGTACCAATATATTCCACATTGTCAGGAATTATTATACTTTTGAGTTCAGGGCAATAACTAAACGCAGCAAATTCGATTGACAAAAGACTTTTCGGCAAAGTTACATCTGAAAGATTATCACAACCCAAAAAAGTGTACGGGTTAAGGATTGTAATCCCTTCGGGTACCGTTACTCTTGTGAGAGATTTACAGTGGCAGAACGCACCGTTGCCTATTGTTTTAATGCTTTTGGGAAATTCGATATTCTTAATGCTTACGCAATATTGAAATGCGTAGTCGCTAATCTCAACAACACCTTCCGGAATTACAAGATTTTCAATCAGAACTCCGTTTATATAAAGATTTATAGCGGTAACAAATACGTCAAATCCAAATTCTATCGCACACCAATCTTCAATATCACCTGTGTAGTGCACATCCGTAACCGCTTTCGTGAAATTGAACGCAGAATCACCAATGCTCGTTACGCTTTCAGGAATTTCTATGCTTTGGAGACTCGTGCAGTTGTAAAACGCACTTTCACCTATTCCTGTAAGGCTTTTCGGCATTTCTACGCTTATAAGCGACGTACAATTTTCAAATGCTTGAGCACCGATTTTTGTGATACCGTCGCTTATTTCGACATTCTTAATGCCACTCTTAAAGCTTTCCCAACCAATGTAATTATCAGAAATCGCACCCGTGCCTGAAACCGTAATAGTAGCGCTTTCTTCGTCATAAATCCACTCTGTACTTTCACCGCAAGTGCCTGAAGTAGCCGTTTCTTCCGCAAAGGACACAACAGTAAAATTAAATGCACACAGTACCGCAAGCAAGATTGCTATCCATTTTTTAAAAATGATTTTCATTACTAACTCCCTTTCTTTTAACAATACGTATCATAAATGAGGTTAAACATCCCCATAATTATTATACATATTTCTGCCGCTTTGACACAACCATAGACCTGAAACCGCCTTTTAAGGGTCTGAAATGGTTAATTTTTCTTTTTTTAATAATTGTACCACTGCAAATGCATTATGTCAAAACTACTGTACGATTAGCTGAGTAGCAAAAAAATCCGCTGTTTCGCTAGCAAAAGTAAGAGCCCTATCTCGGAGTGAGATAGAGCTCGTTTTTGTTGATATATAAGGGTTTTGCTTATTACAAGCGAAGCGAGTAACAAGGTTCTGACGAAGTCAGGTTCTTATTTAGAAGCTTCTTCAACTGCAACTGCGCAGGCCACGGTCATACCAACCATCGGGTTGTTACCTGCACCGATGAGACCCATCATCTCTACGTGTGCGGGAACTGATGAAGAACCTGCGAACTGTGCGTCTGAGTGCATACGACCCATTGTATCTGTCATACCGTATGAAGCAGGACCAGCTGCCATGTTATCCGGATGAAGTGTACGACCTGTACCGCCACCTGAAGCAACTGAGAAGTAGTTAACACCGTTTTCAACGCACCACTTCTTGTATGTGCCTGCAACAGGATGCTGGAAACGAGTCGGGTTAGTTGAGTTACCTGTGATAGAAACGCCAACGTTTTCAAGCTTCATGATAGCAACGCCTTCGGGAACGTTATCTGCACCGTAGCATCTAACGTCAGCTCTCGGTCCGTTTGAGTATGCCTTCTCTTCAACAACCTTAACTGTCTCTGAGTAGGGATCAAACTCTGTCTTGCAGTATGTGAAGCCGTTGATTCTTGAAATGATCATAGCTGCGTCCTTACCAAGACCGTTGAGGATAACGCGGAGAGGCTTTGTTCTAACCTTGTTAGCGTTAAGAGCGATTTTGATAGCGCCTTCAGCAGCAGCAAATGATTCGTGACCTGCAAGGAAGCAGAAGCACTCTGTTTCGTCTGAAAGAAGCATCTTGCCAAGGTTACCGTGGCCAAGACCAACCTTTCTGTTATCAGCAACTGAGCCCTTGATGCAGAATGCCTGGAGGCCGATACCGATAGCAGCAGCTGCATCAGCAGCCTTTGTGCAACCCATCTTGATTGCGATAGCGCAACCTACTGTGTAAGCCCATACTGCGTTTTCGAAGCAGATCGGCTGTGTTTCTCTTACGATCTTGTCGCAATCGATACCCTTTGCAAGAGTGATTTCCTTACATTCTTCAACTGAAGAAATACCGTATTCAGCAAGAACAGCATTGATATTATCAATACGTCTTTCGTAGCTTTCAAATAATGCCATTGTAATTTACCTCCTCTTACTTATTCTTTTCTCGGGTCGATATACTTAGCAGCATCTGCAAATCTGCCGTAAGTACCGATTGCCTTGTTGTATGCGTCGTTAGGTGTGTCGCCCTTCTTAATGAAATCGGTCATCTTGCCAAGAGATACGAACTCATAGCCGATAACCTGATTGTCTTCGTCAAGAGCCATACGTGTAACGTAACCCTCAGCCATTTCGAGGTAACGAACACCCTTAACCTTTGTACCGTACATTGTACCAACCTGTGAACGAAGGCCCTTACCAAGGTCCTCAAGACCTGCACCGACTGAAAGACCGTCATCTGAGAATGCAGACTGTGAACGGCCGTAAACAATCTGAAGGAAGAGCTCACGCATTGCAGTGTTGATAGCGTCGCAAACGAGGTCTGTGTTGAGAGCTTCAAGGATTGTCTTACCGGGAAGAATCTCAGAAGCCATAGCAGCTGAGTGAGTCATACCTGAGCAACCAATTGTTTCAACAAGTGCCTCTTCAATAATACCTTCTTTAACGTTGAGTGAGAGCTTACAAGCGCCCTGCTGAGGTGCACACCAGCCCACACCGTGTGTGAAAGCGGAAATATCCTTAACGTCATAAGCCTTAACCCACTTACCCTCTTCAGGGATCGGAGCGGGACCATGATTCGGGCCCTTGGCTACACAGCACATTTCCTCTACTTCACGTGAATAGTTGATCATGTTGTAAATCTCCTTTCGGTTTATATAGGTCCGGTCCGTGACCTCGCCTCTATATACATCTTTTTGGCTTGCGCCCTTCCTAATTATTATAACAATGTGTGAAAGATTTATCAAGACCTATTTGTAAATATTTTCAAAAATCGAGGGTGTTTTTCGGTCATTATGCCATTTAAAGGCGCAAAAAAGGGATGCCGAAGCATCCCTTTACTTTCACTGTCCGTTAGTTACCGGGAAAAGCTGACCTCTCTGCAAGAGAATATCATTCGGTCCGTCTTCCCAAGCCCATACGACATCCTGAGTAAGCTGATAGTTTTCGTCCATAAGGAACTGAACTTTGTAGCCTATGCACTTGTAGCTGAATGCGGCAGGCTTATCTGTATTAAGGTAATCAACCGTGTACTCTGTTGAAGATGTTGCAAACAACGGTGCAATTCCCTGCGCCGCAAAAGAATGGTCAACAGTGTACATTACTGTCCAGAGTGTTATTGCTGAAAGAACTGTAATTACGAAAACTCGGATAAAAGTACCGAGATTCTTGTTTCTCTTTTCTTTCTTAGCCTTCTCTGATTCAGGATCAGCTGCCTTTTTGCCCTTCTTTGCAGGTTTTACGGGCTTCTGCTGAACAGGCACCTGTTGTGCAGGCATCTGCTGCACTACAGGCTGCACGGGAAGCTTCTGCACCGGAGGCTGTTCAATCTGCTGCGGAACAGGCTCCTGCGCTGTTTTCTCTGCAACGCCGAAGCGTCCGTTAAGATCAATTCCGCTTTCCGTCGATTCAATGTTTGAAAAATCTATTTTAACTTTATTGTCATCACCGTTAACAGGAAAACTACCGTTTCCGTTTGTGTTTTTAATTTCGTCCATGAGTTTACCTCCAAAGCATTATAAGTAAATTATATACTATTCCAAAATTAAATCAAGTAGAAAACCAAAATTATTTTCATATCCTTTTCACTCAGGTAATCCACTTATTTATAAACGGAACCTTATTAAGCAGGAACGATATCACGAAAGATATTACGATAGTTGACAAAGCAAGAAGAGGTACACAGTAAACAGGATTAAACGAATCCGCCCTGAATCCCCAGAACCTGAACGTTGACAAAACAAGAATATGCACAAGGTACGCACCGAAGCTGTACTTCGACAGTGCAGACATAAACGAATTCAGTTTTTCATTATTCAGCTTCATATACTTGAACAGCACAAAAACAGAAACTGCCTCGAAAAGAACATTTATTGTAAACGTCTGCAGATAATTCGTGCTGGGTGCATTTGATTTCCAACCTGCAAGGCCGTTAAGAAACACCGTAAAGAAAAAGCTTAATGCACCTAAAACATATATGATGCGTCTCTGCTTTTTTGTAAAGTCGGTCTGTGCAAGAAAATAACCGAGAACAAAAATATAAACGAAGCCGACTACTATACGTATGTTCATATCCGAAATAAGAGTATGTACGGACAGCAGAACTTCCTGCAGAACTCCTGTCGTAAAATCCTTCGTAAGATATACCACCTGAGGTACGGCATAAGCAAAAATAAATCCGAGCAGGAGGTAATAATTCAGAAGCTTTTTCGAAACAACAAACTGCCTGATAAGAGGCAGACACATATAAACTCCGACGATCATCGGAATGAACCACAGGTGAACCGCACCTTCGAAAGTTGTTGTTATAAATTCCTTGAGGGAAAATGAATTCTTCAGGTCCGTAACCAGTATGCTTTTCGGTGCAAATGCAGCGTAAATTGCAGACCAGACGAAATACGAAACAACCATACGCGGTATGTATTTTTTATAAATGGTTTTTATTTCAATGTCTCTGGAGAGAAACAGAGCTCCGCTGATCATAAGGAATACCGAAACTCCCCATCTTGTTATGCTGTTGAAAATGTTATAAATCTGCCACTCGAACTCCCTGCCTTCAAAGCTCGTCCAAAGCTGAGCCGATACGTGCAGGACAATGACAGCTATTATGGCAAAAACGCGCAAATAATCAAAATACACTACCCGTTCTTTTTTCATAGTTCATCAACTTACCTCTTAGTTTTATCAATATGTCCGTTCACTTACTTTGGGACAAAAGCGCAACCGTTTCGACTGTCACTTTTTCAGTCGGAACAGAAATTTCAGTATCGTTACCGTCATTCCCATCATAACAGATGGGAATGCGGAACTTAATCTTTTTGAGTATCTGTCCGTTTTCAGTCGGTTCCGGGTTAATCTCAATGCGTT
>JAGAKF010000018.1 GCA_017625835.1 Clostridia bacterium | reverse complement strand
TGAGACATCTTGTCAGCGAAGCCGAGCTTCTGAACAGCAGCAGCAGAGTCACCGCCGCCGATGATTGAGATAGCACCTGACTCAGCAACAGCAGTAGCAACTGCGATTGTACCCTGAGCGAAGTTCTCCCACTCTGAAACGCCCATAGGTCCGTTCCAGATAACTGTACCGCTGCCCTTGATAGCGTTTGCGAAAAGCTCCTGTGTCTTAGGACCGATGTCAAGACCCATCCAACCGTCAGGAATTTCGTCGCTGTTGATCACCATAGCCTCTGTGTCAGGAGCATATTCCTTACCAACTTTGTTGTCAACGGGGATAAGGAAGTTAACGCCCTTAGCCTTAGCTGTTTCCATCATATTCTTTGCGTCTTCAACACGGTCTTCTTCAAGAAGAGATGTACCGATGTTGTAGCCGAGAGACTTCATGAATGTGTAAGCCATACCACCGCCAACGATGATTGTGTCACACTTGTCAAGAAGGTTCGTGATAACGCCGATCTTGTCAGAAACCTTAGCACCGCCGAGGATAGCAACGAGGGGACGCTTCGGGTTAGCGAGAGCACCGCCGATGAAGTTGATTTCCTTCTGGATGAGGTAACCGCAAGCTGCGGGGATATAATCCGCAACGCCTGTTGTTGAGCTGTGAGCTCTGTGAGCTGAACCGAATGCATCGTTAACATAAAGGTCAGCAAGGTCAGCAAGCTTCTTTGAGAATTCAGGATCGTTCTTTGTCTCTTCCTTGTGGAAACGAACGTTCTCGATGATCATAACATCGCCGTCGTTAAGAGAAGCTGCAAGAGCCTGTGCGCTTTCGCCTACAACGTCTGTTGCCATCTTAACTTCCTTGCCGAGAAGCTCAGAAAGACGTACTGCAACGGGAGCGAGTGAGAACTCAGGCTTGAATTCACCCTTCGGTCTGCCGAGGTGAGAGCAAAGGATAACCTTTGCGTTGTTTTCGATAAGATACTTGATTGTGGGGAGTGAAGCAACAATTCTCTTGTCGCTTGTGATAACGCCGTCTTTGAGAGGTACGTTGAAGTCACAACGAACGAGAACTCGCTTGCCGCTAACCTCAAGATCCTCAACGGTCTTCTTGTTAAGTGCGTCCATTATTTTCATCCTTTCAAATAAAGCATACGCTTATAAATTTTCGTATAGTATTTTATAACAAAAAGGAAAAATTTGCAAGTAAAATCATGTCAAAAAATTAACATTTATCAGTATATACATAATTTGGCTGAAAATCGTTTATTTATGCACGATTTTGTGCAATTTTTCGTTACAATATTTGAGTGTGAATTACTGCAACGATATGGTTTTTATTGACGTTTATATGTTTTTAGTGCTATAATCTCAAATAAAGATTGAAAATACTTCGGGAGGTTTCTTGTATGAAAAGATGTCTGAGTATTATTCTTGCGTTGTGCATAATGCTTTCGGTTATGCCTATAACATTGGTTTCGGTTGCAGCTGAAGACTATGATGAAACTCTGCAACCGGGCAGTATGGGTTATACCAAACAGATGGTATACGATGAGAACGGAAATGTCGTAGAGACGGGTGGCAGACTGAAGCCCGACACAAATTTCGGCACTATGAGTGAGTCAACGATCCCGTCTTCGTATGATGCCCGTTCAAAAAGTTTGGTCACGTCTGTTAAAAATCAGGGAGCTTCAAGCAACTGTTGGGTATTTGCGGCGACAAGTGTTCTGGAAACGAACAGCATTGTTAACGGTTACACGAAGCTCAGTGCTACGGATTTTTCCGAGCCTCACCTTGCATGGTTTTCGATAAATACTGCAACTAACAATAAAACTGATCCCAACTACGGGGATGGCAACGGCATTGGCGCGCAGGTATATCAGTTTGGCGGCGATTGCGGATTTGTAACAAGAGCGCTCGCACGTTGGGCAGGTATAGCAGACGGAAGCAAGGTTACGTCCAACTATCCGACAACAACTTCGCAGCTTTCAAAATTGCCGACTTATACGGATGCGGACAGATTTAATACAAGCTCAGGCGTTATAATCAGATCGATGGAGCAGTGTACCACTGCGGATGAAGTTAAGCAATGGATTATCGATAACGGCAGTATAACAGCATCGTATAATCATGCGGATTCCAATTCGTATATTAAAAACGGAAGCAATTATGTAGCATATTATTATCCGATTCAAACTGCCACAAACCATGTGATTTCGGTTATCGGCTGGGACGATAACTTTGCTGCGAGTAAGTTCAATTCCAGCAACAGACCCGAGGGTAACGGTGCGTGGCTGTGTAAAAACAGCTGGGGTTCAGGTTGGGGAAACGGCGGAGGTTATTTCTGGATTTCATATTACGATAAGTCAATCAGTGATTTTTGCGGTTTTACAACTCAACCGGCTGAAAAATTTGATAACAATTATACCCACAACGGCAGCGACGCCGATCATTTGATAAACAGTGCCTCGTCTGAAAAAATAGCAAATGTTTTTACTGCGAAATACAGAGAAGAACTTACTGCTGTATCAACATACACTGAAAATGAGGATGTTACCGTAAATGTCAGCATATATGTGAATTTGTCTCCGGGTGAAACAAACGACCCGACAAGCGGTGAGCTGGCTCAGTCTTTCACCGTTGAAATACCTCGTATAGGTTATCATACGATAGATTTGCCGGAAGCTGTACCGCTTGAACACGGGTGCGTATTCTCTGTTGTTCTTGAAATGTCGGTTTCTTCGGGTAACGTTCGTGTTCCGATAGAAGGTGGAGATTATTCAGCTTCAACTCCGGGAGAGAGCTTGATTTATAGGAATGGAACATGGCGTCAGACGGAAAGTGTTTTTTCAAGCATTGACGGTAAAAATTTCTGTATCCAGGCATTTTCTGTCACTACCTGTGATCATCTCAATCAGGAGACTGTCACTAAAACATATGACGATTGCTCCGGTCAGGGATATGAGAGAATTGTATGTCTGGACTGTAACGGAATTCTCGAGGAAACGCTCTATCCCAGAATAGCTCATACCACGGGTGCGTGGATAACCGAAAAAGAAGCAAGCTGTACCGAAACGGGACTTTCAGTAAAAATCTGTACCGTATGCAATCAGACCGCTGAAACTCAGGAAATACCGATGCTTGAGCATACAGGAGAATGGAAAGTCGGGCGGGAAGCGACCTGCACAAAAGAAGGCAGCGAGAGCAAAGTATGTACGATGTGCGGAAAGTGGCTTGATTCACGTGAAATTCCGATGATAGACCATAATCCGGGTGATTGGATGGTTGAAAGAGTAACGACTTGTACAGTAGCCGGTATTCTTGCAAAAAAATGTACCGAATGCAGTACGATACTTGAAACACAGGATATACCCGCAACAGGACACAGTCCGGGTGATTGGGAAGTTAAAATAGCTACAAACTGCTGGAGAGAAGGAACTCTGGCTAGATTGTGTCAAACCTGCGGTCTGACGCTCGAATCGCAGAAAATTCCTAAAGTTGATCACGACTATATTTACAGTGTGGTTACAAGCCCGACTTGCGAAAATAGCGGCGTCGGAAAATACACCTGCTCTATGTGCAGAGGAAGTTATCGGGTGAATATTGAACCGACAGGTGAGCATATATATTCTGAGTGGGTGTTTGTTAAAGAGCCGACATCTACGCAAGACGGTGAGAAAACGCATACCTGCACGGGCTGTTCAAAGACTGAGAATGAGGTCATAAAGGCAACAGGTTTCGAAACAAAATCAGACGTATCGGTCGATTATCTTACGGGAGTCATCAGCGGAATCAGAGCAGGTGATGTTTCTCTTGACGAGTATGTCGAGCTTGCCGATGAGGGTTATTCGTGGTCATATGAAAACTCAGGCAGACTCGGCTCAGGCACAAAGGCACTTCTTATGAACGGTGAAGAGGTTGTCGGTGAATACACCATTCTTCTTTACGGCGACATAAACGGCGACGGTTGGTACGACGGAGAGGATGCGGTTCTTGCAAACTGCCTTGTTAATAATATGCTCAGCATAGACAGCCTCGGAGATGTTTGTTATGCGGCTGCGGACTGTAACCACGACGGTGTAACGGACGTCAGTGATATAAGGTTACTAAGGGAAGCAGGAACACTTCTTGCATCGGTCGACCAGACCAAGACGGCAGAGGTTCTTTTCGAATCCTCGTCAGCTTACACTGAGTATCTTGATGTTATTGATCAGTCTCCTGAGCAGGTTGATGAACCCTTGGAAGATGATAATGTTGAAAACATAGAAACAGGGTCTGAAAGCACAGAAAGTTCCTTCAGTATTATCGATCTGATAGTCAGATTTATCAAAGAAATTTTCAATGTATTTTCAAAGATCTGGTAAAATAAAAGTTAATCAGCTGCGGGGCTTTTGCTCTGCAGCTTTTAATGTCAAAAAAACAGCATTTTTATGTTGACAATAATATAACAAAGGGAGTATAATGCTCTGTAATAATATAAAAATATCGGGTAAGAACCGATTTAATACGGAGGTAATATTATGGCAAGAGTCTATAATTTCTCAGCAGGTCCCTCAATGTTGCCTGAGGCAGTTCTCAAAAAGGCAGCAGAAGAAATGCTTGATTATCAGGGTTGCGGACATTCAGTAATGGAAATGTCTCACCGTTCAAAGGTTTTCCAGTCAATCATTGACGGTGCACACGACCTCGTTAAGGAACTTTACAATGTTCCTGACAACTACAAGATCCTTTTCGTTCAGGGTGGCGCATCAACTCAGTTTGCTGCAATTCCCCTCAACTTCCTCAACAAGTCTGGCAAGGCTGAATACATCATCTCAGGCCGTTGGGCAAAGATGGCATATAAAGAAGCTCAGAAGTACGGTGATGTAAGAATCGCAGCTTCTTCAGAGGATAAAATGTTCTCATATATCCCGAAGACAACACGCGAAGATTTCCGTCCGGATGCTGACTATGTTTACTACTGTATGAACAACACAATCTACGGTACTACATTCAAGTATATCCCCGATACAGGTGATATTCCTCTTGTTTGTGACGTTTCATCTTGCTTCTTCTCAGAGCCGGTTGATGTTTCAAAGTTTGCTGTTGTTTACGGCGGCGCTCAGAAGAACGTTGCTCCTGCAGGTCTCGTAATCGTAATCGTACGTGAGGATCTTCTCGGTAATGCTCGTGAGTACACTCCGACAATGCTTGACTATAAAGTTCACGCTGATGCAGGTTCACTTTACAATACACCTCCTTGCTTCACAATCTACATGTGTAAGCTTGTTCTTGAGTGGATCAAGGGCTTCGGCGGTCTTGAAGAGATGAAGGCTCACAACGTTAAAAAGGCAAAAATCCTTTACGATTATCTCGACAGCAGCAAGATGTTCAAGGGCACAGTTGTTCCCGAGGACCGTTCACTTATGAACATCCCGTTCGTAACAGGCGATGCAGACCTTGATGCAAAGTTCGTCAAGGAATCAACAGAAGCAGGTTTCATCAACCTCAAGGGTCACAAGACTGTCGGCGGTATGAGAGCTTCTGTTTACAACGCAATGCCGATCGAAGGCGTAGAAGCACTCGTAGAATTCATGAAGAAGTTCGAAGAAGCTAATTCATAATTAAATTATTATCTCAATGTCATTAACTTCGGGTTAATGGCATTGAATTTTAAGGAGAAATTATTATGTACAATATTCTTACTCTTAATAAAATCGCAGCTTGCGGTACAGATAAGTTTGATAAGAACCTCTACGCATACGGTGAGGATATCGCAAATCCCACAGCTATTATGGTTCGTTCAGCATCAATGCACGAAATGGAGCTTGCTCCTGAAACAATCGCAATCGCACGTGCAGGCGCAGGTACAAACAATATCCCCGTAGAAGCTTGTGCTGAAAAGGGTGTTGTTGTTTTCAATACACCGGGTGCAAATGCTAACGCAGTTAAAGAACTCGTTATCTGCGGTATGTTTATGGCTTCACGCCGTGTTTCTGCTGCTCTTGACTGGTGTAAAACTCTCAAGGGTGAGGGCGATGCAGTAGGTAAGCTTGTTGAAAAAGGCAAGTCACAGTTTGCAGGTCCCGAAATTCTCGGCAAGACTCTCGGTGTTATCGGTATGGGCGCAATCGGCTTCAAGGTAGCTCAGGCTGCAGAAGCTCTCGGTATGAAGATTGTCGGCTATGATCCGTATATTTCAGAGGGTATCAAGGTAGCTATGTCAGACGATATGGTACTTGTTGACGATATCAGTGAAATCTTCAAGCAGAGCGACTACATCACAATTCACGTTCCTCTCACAGATTCGACAAAGAATACTGTAAATAAAGATACACTTGCACTCTGCAAGGATGGCGTAAGAATTCTTAACTTCGCACGTGGCGGACTTGTAAACAATGATGACCTCAAGGCAGGGCTTGAAAGCGGTAAGGTTGCAGCTTATGTAACAGACTTCCCGTCAGACGATGTTATCGGCATTGACGGAATTATTGCAATTCCTCACCTTGGCGCATCAACTCCCGAAAGCGAAGATAACTGCGCAATTATGGCTGCAGACGAGCTTATCGCTTATATCGAAAAGGGTGAAATCGTAAACTCAGTAAATATGCCGGCTATGAAGCTTGAAGCTGTTAACGGTGCACGCACCTGCGTTATCCATAAGGCTGATGCAACAGATGCAGTCAAAGCAGCACTCGGCGCAGATGTAAAGACAGCTGTAAGAGGCGATTACGCTTATACAGTTGCTGACGTTGACGCACTTGCAGCAGTTGAAGCAATCAACGGTGTAATCAAAGTAAGAGTTATTAAATAAAAGATAGCAGAATTATGAAACACGGTGGGGTGATCCTACCGTGTTTTTTCATATTCTGAATCAGATGAATGCTGGATTATAATTGAACATTTAAATATTTTGCATAGTTTTTTATGTGTAAATTGGAATAATTTGTATGTCGGGTTGTACAACAAAACCCCCTTGTCATGTTGACAAACAATACTAAAAATGATATTATATTCAAGATTTTGATAAATGATTGTTACAATCAGCTAAGTATATATTCAGGGTCTGGAGCAATACCGATTATGCTGTTGCGCTATTTCGGTTTCAGATTGTGATTTTACTCTTACTGTTTTAAAGCGGAGGAAGAAAAATGAAAGAATATCGTGCAGGAATCGACGTGGGTTCAACCACCGTAAAACTGGCTATTATTGACGAGAACAATGAAATTGTTTTTGGTGTTTACCGTCGTCATATGGCTCAGTGCCGTGAGGTGCTTGCGGAGCTTCTTAAGGAAGCTGTCGAAAAAACAGGAATTAAAAACCTTAAAATTAATATAACAGGCTCAGGCTCAATCAATCTTTCAAAGTCGCTTGGGATACCTTTTGTTCAGGAGGTTGTTGCCGTTGCAACAGCCCTGAAGTTCTATGCCCCTCAGACGGATGTTGCAATTGAGCTTGGCGGTGAAGATGCCAAGATTATCTATTTCAGAGGCGGTCTTGACGAAAGAATGAACGGCGTTTGTGCAGGCGGTACGGGTTCTTTCATCGACCAGATGGCAGCTCTTCTCCAGACTGATGCAGCAGGACTTAACGAAGCTGCAAAGGATTACAAACAGATTTATCCCATCGCTGCAAGATGCGGTGTTTTCGCAAAAACAGATATCCAGCCGCTCATCAACGAAGGTGCGACAAAGGCTGACCTTGCTGCTTCTATCTTCCAGGCAGTTGTTAATCAGACGATTTCAGGTCTTGCCTGCGGCAAGCCGATCAAGGGCTGCGTTGCATTCCTTGGCGGACCGTTACATTTTATGCCCGAGCTTAAGAATGCATTCATCAGAACGCTTAAGCTTACTGACGAAACAATCGCTGATCCGAAAAATTCTCATCTTTTTGCCGCTTCGGGTGCTGCTATGACAGACGGCGGTGCAGAAGTTGAGCTTGACGAATTGATTGCACGTTTCGACCAGGGTGTTGAGGTTTCATTCGAGATGCCTCGTCTTCCTGCTCTTTTCGAAAATGAAGATGAATACAACGAGTTTGTAAAGAGACACGGCGAAGCTGTTGTTCCTAAGGGTGACATCGCTACATACAGCGGTGACTGCTTCCTCGGAATTGACGCAGGTTCAACAACGACTAAAATTGTTCTTATAAGTGACGACGGTAAATTGCTTTATTCATTCTATTCAAGCAATGAAGGCAATCCGATCGAAACAGCTAAAAAAGCCATTGCCGAAATTTACGAAAAGCTTCCGAAGACAGCACGTATTGCAAGAAGCTGTTCAACAGGTTACGGCGAAGGCCTTCTCAAGACAGCATTCAACCTTGATGAGGGTGAGGTTGAAACAATCGCACACTGTAAGGCTGCATCTTTCTTCGATAAAGATGTTGACTGTGTTCTCGATATCGGCGGTCAGGATATGAAATGCATCAAGCTTCGTGACGGTGCCGTTGATACAATTATGCTTAACGAAGCCTGTTCTTCAGGTTGCGGTTCTTTCATCGAGAACTTTGCGAACTCTCTGGGCTACACAGCAGCTGAGTTCAGTAAAGAAGCTCTTTTTGCAAAAACTCCCGTTGACCTCGGAACACGTTGTACTGTTTTCATGAACTCAAATGTTAAGCAGGCACAGAAGGAGGGTGCAGGACTTCCCGACATCTCATCAGGTCTTGCATATTCCGTTATCAAAAATGCCCTTTACAAGGTTATCAAGCTTGCAGACAGCAAGGATCTTGGTTCTCACATCGTTGTTCAGGGCGGTACATTCCACAACCAGGCAGTTCTCAGAGCTTTCGAGAAAATTTCGGGAGTAAACGCAATCTGTCCTGATATTTCAGGCGTTATGGGTGCTTTCGGTGCGGCTCTTATTGCAAAAGATCGTTACCACGGACAGCCGGGTTCTATGATGGAACTTGAAGATATTCTTTCTCTTACATATACAAGCACAACAACCCGTTGTAAGGGTTGCTCAAATAACTGTATGCTTACGATCAACAGATTCCCTGACGGACGCCGTCATATCACGGGTAACCGTTGTGAAAAGGGTGCAGGCGAGCAGAATAAATCAAAAGCACCGAATATGGTGGATTATAAGCTCAAGAGAATTTTCGACTATCCGAATCCTGAAAATGCTCCGAGAGGGGTTATCGGTATTCCACGAGTTCTCAATGTTTATGAAAATTTCCCGTTCTGGGCAACATTCTTCCATAAGCTCGGCTTCAGCGTTGAGGTATCTCCGCTTTCAGACAGAAAGATTTATGAGCTCGGTATGGAAACAATTCCTTCTGAATCAGAATGTTATCCCGCAAAACTTGCTCACGGTCACGTACAGTGGCTTGTTGATAAGGGCATAAAGACAATTTTCCATCCGTGTATTTACTACGAACGCCAGGAAACACCTGACGCTCAGAACCATTACAACTGCCCGATGGTTGTCTCTTATGCAGAAAACCTCAAGAATAATGTTGAGGCTGTTACGGAAGGTGACGTAAAATATCTCCGTCCGTTTATGGCTTTCACCAGCGAACAGATATTGGCTGACCGTCTTGTTAAGCTTTGCCGCAAGGAATGGCAGATCGGCGAGGATGAAGCTCGCGAAGCAGTACACGCCGCATGGATTGAGCAGATCAAGGCAAAGGAAGACATCAGAGAAGAAGGTCGCCGTGTTCTTGAAGAAATGGAAAAGAACAAGGGCTACGGTATTGTCCTTGCAGGAAGACCTTATCACATCGACCCTGAAATCAACCACGGTATTCCCGAGATGATTGCGTCTTACGGCTTGTGCGTTCTTACTGAGGACAGCCTTCCGATCAATTTCAACCCGGAAAGACCGATGCGTGCTAATGACCAGTGGGTTTACCACTCAAGGCTTTATACAGCAGCTGAGTTCGTTTGTAAGCGTGATGACCTCGAACTCATTCAGCTCAATTCTTTCGGTTGCGGTCTTGACGCTGTTACAACAGACCAGGTATTTGAAATCCTTGATAACAGTAATAAGCTTTACACCGTTCTCAAAATTGACGAGGTTAATAACCTCGGTGCAGCAAGAATCAGACTCCGCAGTCTTCTTGCAGCAATGAATCAGAGACACGAAAGAAACGTTAAGCCTGATCCGAAGCCGGTTAACTACCGCAGAGCAGAGTATACAAAGCAGATGCACGACGATAAGTATACGCTCATCGTTCCTCAGTTCAGCCCGATCCATCTCGATATGGCAGAACCGGTTCTTGCCAAGTATGGCTTTAATATTGAAGTTCTTCAGAATGATAACCGTCAGGCGATTGATACAGGTCTGAAGTTTGTTAATAACGATGCATGCTTCCCATCAATCACTGTTGTCGGCCAGATTATGGATGCCGTGCTTTCAGGAAAGTACGACACAGATAAGCTTGCTATTATTATGACACAGACAGGTGGTTGCTGCCGTGCAAGTAACTATGTCGGATTTATCCGCCGAGCTCTCGGCAGTGTCGGCCTTTCTCACATCCCTGTTATCTCACTCAATGCAAACGGCATGGAGAAAAATGAGGGCTTCAAGCTTCCGAAGAAGATGATCTGGGATGCTATCAAGGTTATTGTTTTTGGCGATTTGTTTATGCGATGCCTTTACCGCGTGCGTCCGTACGAAATTGTTGAAGGCTCAGCAAATGAATTGCACGCGAAGCTGCTTGATTTGTGTATAGCTCACCTCACAGGTGAGGATAAGACATATTCATATAATGATCTTTGCCAGAAGATTGTTGATGAGTTTGATAAATTACCGATTCACGAGAATCTCAAAAAGCATCGTGTAGGTGTTGTCGGCGAAATTCTTGTTAAGTATATGCCTCTTGCAAACAATCACATTGTTGAGCTTCTTGAAAGAGAGGGCGCGGAGGCAGTAGTTCCTGATCTGATCGACTTCTTTAACTATTATATTTATAAGAATGATTACAAGCATCAGTATCTTGGCTCAAGGTGGACAGCTTCTGCTATTGCGCATGTTGGTGTCAGAATGATCCGAATCCTCAGACGTCCTGCGATCAAGGCTCTTGAAAACAGCAAGCGATTCGAAGCTCCGATGAAGATTGAAGACGTTGCCGAGCTTGCAAAACCTTTCCTTTCTCTCGGTAATCAGTACGGTGAAGGTTGGTTCCTTGCAGGTGAAATGGCAGAGTTGATCACAACAGGAACACCGAACATTGTCTGCATTCAGCCTTTCGCATGCTTGCCGAACCACGTTGTCGGTAAGGGCGTTATCAAAGCGATGAAGAACACATATCCGCAGGCAAATATTGCCGCTGTTGACTATGACCCGGGTGCATCTGAGGTTAACCAGGTCAACAGAATCAAGCTTCTTCTTTCTGCTGCAGATGAAATGGCAAAACAATAAAGATGCATATCTTTTATTGAGGAGTATAAAATGAATATTTTTAAACAGATTATTTCCAATCACGCTTTGGTTTCGTTTGTTCTGGCTTGGTTTGCTGCGCAGTTTGCAAAAGGCATCCAGGGAATATTCAAAGCAAAATCCATAAAGGGTTTCAAACGTGTTATTGCAAACGGCGGAATGCCAAGCTCACACGCTTCAAGCGTATGTGCTTTGTGTACAGCTGCTGCCATAGCATACGGATTCTCTTCTTTTCAGTTTGCGGTATCGGCTCTTCTTGCTTTTATCGTTATGAACGATGCTTTTGGCGTTCGTTATGAGACGGGAAAGCATTCGAAGGTGCTGAAGCGTCTGATAAAAGAAGGCAACGTCGAAATGGACGTAAACCTCAAGGTGGCAATCGGACATACACCGTTTCAGGTTGTAGTCGGCGCTATTCTGGGTATTGCAATTTCACTTGCTTTGAAATACTTGTTTTACAACTGAAAATAAAAATCAAAAAAGGCAACCGGAAACGGTTGCCTTAATTTTTTATTAAGTAGCTGTCTGTTGAGTAATTACTTCTTGCAGACGATTTTTGCGCATAATGCGGAAACAATTGATGCGAAAACCATATCTGCGCCTAAAATACCGATAAGGTCAGTAACAAAGGGTTTGCCTGCTTCGGGATGCCATACAAATGTTATTCCGTCATCTGTTACGTAGTGAAACACAAAATAATTGATGATAAACACAATTACTGCAACAATCAGGCAGGCAACAGAAAGCTTATAAAGTCTTTTTCTCAATTTTTCGATGTCCATTTAAACGTCTCCTTGTTTTTAATATAATATAGCTATCACATTTTAATACAAATATTCTTTAAAAACAACTACACATTGAGATATAGATGTTGAAATCTTATTAAAATACCAACAAAGTTTACCTTGCGGATATCCGTGTCTTAGCAACAAAGCATGCTGAATCCTGGTTGACTTTTATATGCAAAAGGTATAAAATATTGTTAAATCAAGGCAGAGGATTGTTTTAATGAGCAATAATCCTCTCTGTTTAATATCGATCAAGGAGGCAGAACTATGTACGTATTGGCTCTTGACCAGGGTACGACAAGCTCACGCGCAATCGTTTTCGATAAGCAGGGCAGAATAGTATCCAAAGCACAGAATGAATTTGATCAGATTTATCCGAAAACGGGTTGGGTAGAGCATAATCCTATGGATATTCTTTACAGTCAGCTTAAAGCGATAACTGCTGTTATTAACTCGGGTGAATTTGATGTTAAGAAGATCGCAGGTATCGGTATCACCAATCAGCGTGAAACGACGATAATCTGGGATAAGGATACGGGTAAGCCTGTTTACAATGCGATCGTATGGCAGTGCCGCCGTACGGCTGATCTTTGCGAACAGCTTAAGGAAGAAGGACTTGGCGATTATATCCGTGAGCATACGGGACTTCTGATTGATGCTTACTTCTCAGGTACAAAAATCAAATGGATCCTTGATAATGTTGAGGGAGCACGTGCTGCAGCTGAAAGCGGAAAACTTCTTTTCGGTACGGTTGAAACCTGGCTTATCTGGAATCTTACGGGAGGTAAAGTTCATATAACTGACTATTCAAACGCGTCACGAACAATGTTGTTCGATGTTGATAAGCTTGAATGGGATGAATACCTTTGCGAAAAGCTCGGTGTTCCGATGTGTATGCTTCCGACTCCTGTTGAATCAAGCAAAGTTTACGGCGAGATTGCGCCTAATATCCTCGGTCTTGAAGAACTGGCAGGTATTCCGATCTGCGGTGCAATCGGTGACCAGCCTGCGGCGCTTTTTGGTCAGGGCTGTTTCAATCCGGGACAGGCGAAGAATACATACGGTACAGGCTGTTTCCTTCTTATGAATACAGGCGAAAAACGAGTTGATTCCAAGCACAACCTTCTTACGGGTGTTGCCTGGAGTCTTAACGGAAAAACAACTTATTCTATCGAGGGCAGTGCCTTCAATGCCGGTTCTGTTATTAAATGGCTTCGCGATGAGCTTCATATGATTGACCACGCAAGCCGATGTGACGAGCTTGCGGAAAGTGTTCCGAATGCAAACGGAATGTATCTTGTTCCTGCTTTCACGGGACTCGGTGCTCCGTACTGGGATATGTATGCGAGAGGAACGATTGTAGGCCTTACACGAGGCGTAAACAGAGCGCATTTTGCAAGAGCCGTGCTCGAAAGCATTGCTTTTCAGTCGACAGACTTGCTTGAAGCGATGACAAAAGATTCGCAGATTACACTTTCCGAACTCCGTGTTGACGGCGGTGCAAGTGTAAGTAACGTTATGATGCAGATTCAGGCAAACCTCATCCGAACAATGGTTAACCGTCCGAAGACAGTCGAAACAACGGCTCTCGGCGCGGCATACCTTGCAGGTCTTGCAGTCGGAATGTGGAAGAACCTTGATGAAATTGAGCGCAACCGTGAGGTTGAAAAAGTATTTATTCCCAAGATGGAGCAGGCAGACAGAGACAAGCTTTACAAAGGCTGGCTTCGTGCGGTTGAGCGTTCCAAGGGTTGGGAAGAAGAATAATCAGTCTTTTCAGACACAATGACCAAGGTCCTCAGTGGCCTTGGTCTTGAATATGTATTCTGATATAAATAGTAATCGTTAAGTTGGGGGATAAAAAATAATGGATTACGCAAAAGAATCTCTTAAGCTCCACTATGAGTGGAACGGTAAAATTGAAGTAATAGCAAGAGCAAAGGTTGACAATAAAGAAGCTCTTTCACTTGCATATACACCGGGCGTTGCTCAGCCGTGCCTTGAAATCCAGAAGGATATCAACAAGAGTTACGAGCTTACTCGCCGTTCAAACCTTGTCGCTGTTATCACGGACGGTTCGGCTGTGCTTGGTCTCGGCGATATCGGCCCTGAAGCAGGTATGCCTGTTATGGAAGGTAAATGTGTTCTTTTTAAAGAGTTCGGCGGAGTTGATGCGTTTCCTCTTTGCATACGCACTCAGGATGTTGACGAGTTCGTAAATACAGTCGCGCTTCTCTGTGGCAGCTTCGGCGGTATTAACCTTGAAGATATCGCAGCACCGCGTTGTTTTGAAATAGAAAGAAAGCTTAAAGAAAAGGCAGATATTCCTATCTTCCACGATGACCAGCACGGTACGGCAGTCATCTGTTGCGCTGCTCTTATAAATTCGCTTAAAATCGTCGGCAAGAAGATTGAAGACTGTACCGCAGTATTTAACGGTGCAGGTGCGGCAGGTGTCGCAATCGCAAAGCTCTTCAAGGTTATGGGTATCGGAGATATCATTATGTGTGACCGTAAGGGTATTATCTGTGACGGTGATGACCTTGCTCCCGCAAAACAGGATATCGCAGACTTTACCAATAAAAATCATATGCGCGGAACTCTTGCTGATGCGATGAAGGGTGCAGATGTGTTTATTGGTGTTTCCGCACCTGGTGTTGTAACTCAGGATATGATTCGTTCAATGGCAAAGGACCCGATCGTTCTTGCGATGGCAAATCCTGTTCCCGAAATTATGCCTGACCTTGCAAAAGAAGCAGGAGCGGCAGTTGTCGGCACAGGCAGAAGCGATTTCCCGAACCAGGTTAACAACGTTCTTGCGTTCCCGGGAATTTTCCGCGGTGCGCTTGATGTCCGCGCAAGCGACATTAACGAAGAAATGAAGATTGCAGCGGCTAAGGCTCTTGCATCTCTTGTTTCTGACGAGGAGCTTAATCCCGAATATGTTATTCCGAAAGCTTTCGATCCGAGAGTCGGCAGTGCGGTTGCGGAAGCAGTTGCACAGGCAGCAAGAGATTCAGGCGTAGCACGAATCTGATTTTTTCTTTTATGTTTTATCAGAAAATAATTTACAAAATCGTCCGATTGATTTGTTATTAAAAATAAAAACGCTTGTAAACCCAAAGCAGGAGTTTACAAGCGTTTCATTATTTTATTTCCATTTTTTCGATTTTAGTTCTGTCCGGGGTCACGTTTACGGAGTAATAAACGTGGTATATAACCTTGCCCGGAGGCGCGCCCTGAGGCTTTTTAAGATGCTTGACGTAAGTGTAATCAACAGGTACAAGCTTTGCGTCCCTTGCCTTGCTGTGATAAGCCGCAATTTCCGCCGCTTCAACAATTGCATCGTCGCTTATTTCTTTGTTGTCGCTGACGATAATAACGTGAGAGCCGGGAAACTTCTGCGTGTGCAGCCACATATCACTCTTTGAAGCTGTCTTTAAAGAAAGCTTGTCGTTCTGCATATTGTTTCGCCCTACAAGGACTCTGAATCCGTCCGTTGTACGGTATTCCATCGGGGGCAGCAACTTCGGCTGTTTTTGGTTGTTTTTACGTTTGAATTTCATGAATCCGCTTACAACCAATTCGTTACGGATTTCTTCAATTTCAGCCTGAGCGGAAGCTCTGTCAAGCGCATCGGCAACCGTTTCAAGATACTGCAGATCGTTCTGTCCTTGTTCTATAAGCTCCGTCAGCATTGTTTCTGCAGTCTTTGCCTTGCGGTAATCCTTGAAATATTTCTGTGCATTTGCGGCAGGCGACTTCGACGGATCAGCTTTGATCCTTATAACCTTATTTTCGTCATAGTAATTCTCAAGGTCATAAAAAGCGGCACCTTTCTCAAGTCTGTAAAGGTTTGCGTTGATAAGCTCGGCGTTGATTCTCAGCTGCTCTCTGTCAGCGCATTGTTTAAGCTCCGCCTGCTGAAGGCTGATTTTCTTTGAAATTCTGGCAATTGCCGAATTAAGGAATTTAACGAGATCCTGTGCTTTCTGCCTTGTTCTGTCAAGTCGGTCGCATTCAAAGTAGAAATCATCCAGCAACTCTGAAAAGCTTTCTTTTTTTTCTGTTGAATATTTTGTGCCGTACTGCCTGATTGGCATAAACGAGAAATCGACAGGCTTACCTGTTTCGTCTTTTAGCATAAATGGAATGCCGTTTCCACTTTCAACTGTTTTTCTCAATTCATCAATTTTCTTACCGAGTTCTTCGAATCCGACGTCGCTTACTTCGTCGACGTAATGATCAGAAAAATCGCCTGAAATTTCACGGCTTATAAGAGGGGAAACACCCTGAAGCGATGAAAGAACAGCAGAGGATAAAGTCTTGTTATCGAAAGATCTTATCTGAGCAATGATATTTTCTGTTGTATGTTCAAGGATACTCAGTTTGTTCTGCGGAGGCGGCGCTGTGTATCTGAATCCCGGCAGAATTTGCCTTACGGTGGACTGGCTAAGGTCAACTCTCTTGAGCGCATCGACGATTTTACCGTCTCCGTCAAAAAGAATGATGTTGCTGTGTTTTGCCATAATTTCAATGGACAAAGTGAGCTTGACCTTGTCGCCGATTTCGTTTGTTGCATCAAAGTCGATGTAAAGCACACGGTCAAGTTCAGACTGCCTTACATCGACGAGAGCTGCATTAACGAGCCTTTTGCGCATAAGCATACAGAACATCGGAGGTGTGGCAGGGTTTTCCGGAGCGTGCTGAGTGAAGTGTATTCGCGGACTGTTGGCGCGAACGCTCAGAAACAGCTTCTTTCCGCCGCCTTTTCCGCGCAGGTGAATAACCAGCTCTTCGCGGGAAGGCTGGTGTATTTTTTCAACACGGCTGAACTGTGCGCCGTCAAGTATTTCTTTTTTTGCAAGATTCAAAAGTATGCCGTCAAGTGCCATAAAAACTTTCCTTACGCAAATTTAACAGGGTTTTCCTGTTTGATATCAATTATTTCAACGTCTGCAAATACTGTCTTAAGTTTCTCTGCGACTACAGGAATAACAGGAAATTCCGTTTCATAATGTCCTGCCGCGAAAAGTGAGATACCTGAATCGACAGCATCAAGGAAATCGTTGTGCTTTGCATCACCTGTAATAAAAGCGTCGACGTTTCCTGCTTCCCATATGAGTGAAGCTCCGCCGCCCGTACAGATTGCAACTTTGCTTATTTTCTTTCCTGCATCTGCAAAGCGAACTTTAGTTGAAAGCTTTTCTGCAAGCAGATCCGCAAGTGCCTCGGCAGAGGTTTCCTTAATATCCGCAAAACGGAGAATCGGATTTTCTCCCTTGTATGCAGTAAATCCGAGCAGTTCTGCGAGAGCATCGTTGGTACCGCCGTCTGCAATATCAAGCGGGGTGTGGCAGCAGATAGCGTTGATTGAATTTGAAGCAAGCTCAAAAGGAACACTGCCTTTAGTAAATTTCTTCATTGCACGGAAAATAACGGGGTGATGGCTTATGATAAGGTCAGCACCGAGTTCAATAGCTTTCTGCACAGCCCACATATCAATATCAAGAACGACGACAGCTTTTTTAACTTCAGCATTCATATCGCCGACGAGCATACCGCTGTTGTCCCATTCTTCCTGAGTTTCAATCGGGGCAATAGAATTTATATATTCAAAAAAATCTCTTACGGTTGCCATTATTTCACCTCGTTGAGTATTTTTTCTAAAGTTTCGATTTCTCCATTTTCGGGATCGGATTTTTTTAGTGCCGCAAGTCTTACTTCTGTACGGTGTATTTTCTTCTCGCAGAAAGAAACGGAAGCTTCATCATTTTTGCTTATAAAACCGCCGAGAAGAATCTCTGCCTCACTGTGTATTGATGTTAAGCCTGTGTATGTTGTTGCCATACATATGTATGTTTTGCCGTCTTCAAAGCAGGCTTCTTCTTTTTTAATTTCAAATCCGTTGTCCCAGAGCCACTTGCGAAGCACCTCGTCGTGGGACTGCGGCTGGAGAATCAGCTGTATATTTTCGCTTTTTACCCAAGGGGCAGCTTCTAAAATTTCGGAGATAAGAATTCCACCCATACCTGCAACGACAATGTCATCAACCTCTGATTGGTTAATACACTGAAGTCCATCGGAAAGACGCAACTGAACCTTTTCGGCGATACCGTATTGTTTAACGGTTGCCTCAGCGTTTTCCAATGGACCTTTTCTCAAGTCTGCAGCGATGGCACAGGGAACCGTGCCGTCGAGTATGAGCGCTGTCGGAAGGTAAGCGTGGTCAGTGCCGATGTCGGCAAGACGTGAACCCTTTCTTACCATCCGTGCAGCCATATTCAGTCTTGATTTGAGTTTAAGCATTATTTGCTTGCAAGATAAGCGTTGATATCAGCAACAAGCTCGTCAACATCTACACCGTGAACCTGGCAAGCCATTTCAAGGCTTTCACCTCTTGCAGAGGGGCAGCCGAGACAATGCATTCCCATTTCAAGGAAAAACTTTGCAGTGCCAACGTCAGCGTCAAGAATATCGCCGATAATCATGTCTTTTGTAACTTCTGTCATGTTAATTACCTCCGAAAAAAATATACAAATATATTATACACAATATTTAAGTATTTTCAAGTTAAAAAATATTGTGTTTTACTTTTCAAATCCGCATAAAGATGTTATAATAATATTTACAATACTGTTTTATGAGGTATGGAAATGAAAGTTACTTACGAAGCAGCGGCAAAAATCAATCTGATGCTCGATATTCTTGCCCGACTCGACAACGGCTACCACAGTCTTTTTATGCTTATGCAGTCAGTTGATCTTTACGATACAGTGACGGTTGAAACTGACAGTTCAGGTGCAATCAATATAACCTCGGACGAAGAGGGGATTCCCTGCGACAAAAGAAACATCGCTTACAAAGCGGCAGATGCTTTCTTTAATTATACGGGAATTAAAAATGAAGGTATAACAATTCATATAGAAAAAAGAATACCCTTTGAGGCGGGAATGGCAGGCGGAAGTGCTGATGGTGCAGCAGTCATTGCAGCGCTCAATGATATATATGCAACCGACCTTACTCAGCAGGAGCTTTGCAGGATCGGACTTAAAGTCGGAGCAGATGTTCCTTTCTGTCTTACGGGCGGCACCTGCCTTGCGCAGAATGTCGGCGAGATTCTTTCTCCGTTGCCCGCACTTGACGATTGTTATATTGTTCTTGCAAAACCTGAAAGGGGAGTATCAACTAAAGAAGCTTTTGCCGTTTTTGACACTGCAACGAATATCCGTCACCTTGATACTTGCGGAATGCTGTATGCCGCTTCACAGGGCGATCTTTACGAGATATGCAAGCGCACAAAGAATGTTTTCGAACAGCTCATTGAAGTTCCGGAGAGAGTTCCTGTCAAGTCAACGCTTAACCGTCACGGTGCGCTTGCGGCATGTATGAGCGGAAGCGGTCCGACTGTTTATGGTATTTTTGACGACGAATCAAAGGCCCAGTCAGCGGCTTCAGCATT
Organism: Clostridia bacterium; assembly: GCA_017625835.1. GTDB lineage: Bacteria > Bacillota > Clostridia > Oscillospirales > Acutalibacteraceae > CAG-488. The sequence continues at coordinate 24,782 of JAGAKF010000018.1, read as the reverse complement.
GAAATCAATAGTTAAAAACATATACATAACAAAACCCGTGAAGTCAGGCCTTGTAAGAAAAAACTGAATACATGAATAAAAACGCAGAAGTTTAATACCTCTGCGTTTGTGTTATTTATATGTTAAAAAGAACGGCTCCCTGAAAGAGAGCCGTTTTGTTTATTCATTTTAAGTTGGTTTCAGATTACTGCCATGTGAAAGTAACTGAATTCTTTGCGCGGTTAACATAGTAGTTAACGCCTTTTTCAAATTCGAAGTTTCTTGCTGAGAATGTAGCGTTGTGCTCAACCTTGTCAACGTTTTCAAGACCTTCAATGAATGCTTCCATCATATCAGCATCTGTGAATGTAAGTGTTGAGTCGAGTGTAAGCTCCTGAGTATCAGCAGGTGTTGAACCGAAGTTATTAAGAGCGCCCGGAACAAAGCCTGTGAGCCACCATGAATACTGCTGACCGCGTGAGAAGAGAGTAGTGTTGTTTCTGTAAAGTGTCATACTCATCTTGATAAGAAGATCGTCGTCAGCGCACTTGAAGTAGTTTACACCGTTTTCGTCGATGAGAGTATTGTCGCCGAAGTCACGGTAGTAAAGACCGATTTCAGCACCGATAAGAACCCAACCGTACTGGCCCTTCCAAAGCTGAACCATCCACTCTTTGTCGTCATATTCGAAGAAGATTCGTGTTGTGTCGAACCAACAGATGATTACGGGAGCAGCAATATCGTAGATGTATGTATAACCGAATGTTCTCTGCCATGCATTACTTGAAGCATAGAAAACGCCTTCTCTTGCATCATATGAGAAACCGAGCAAGCCTGAACCGTCAGGATTTGTAACCTTACCTGTTGCAGGGTCGTACCAGAAACCGCCAACGATTTCAATACGGCCTGAATCAACAGGGGCACCTGCGGGGAAGCTTGAAATTTTGCCTACTGAGAAGTGAAGAATGTAAAGTGCGTCTGTTGAGTTAATTTTCTTATTGCCGTCAACGTCAGCAGCTTTAAGTTCAGCAGTTGTAAGTTCTTCAACGCCTGTGCAGTATCTTACGATCATAAGGGCGTCAAACGAGTTTATTGCGGCGTCACTGTTAACATCACCGAGTGAATTATCAGCAGCGGATGAACCAACTGTGAAGAAAGCGGCCATACTTGCAAATATTGAAAATACAAGTACGAGTGAAACTATTGATTTGGTAATTTTCATTGTTTTTCCTCCTTTTAATTATAAAGCCGGAACAAGACCGACTGAATATTGAAGAACCATCAACGCATCCTGCGAATTGATTTTTCCATCCTTTGAAACATCAGCCTGCTTTTGAGCGGTACTGTCAAGAGTGATAATTTTAACGGAATGCTGAAGGATTGACAGCGCATCCTGTGAGTTAACCTTAAGGTCAAAGTTAACGTCGCCCGGAATGCTGGCGCCTTTCAGAATAAAATTAACCTTGAACGGAGCTCTTTTGCCGCAGAAAGTTGCGTAAAGTGTTGTCTCTCCGGGCTTAACTGAATCAACGTTTTGCGGAACAGCCCAGCCGATAAGTTTGTTATCGGGATAAGAAACGAATTTGGTCGATCCGTCTGTATACTTCACGCTGAGTTTTGTTCCCGTAAGGTCAAATGTTGTGAACTCAACATCACCAAGGCCGCTGAGTTCCCAATCGGTGTCTTGCATCAGGTTAGTTTTTTGGGGCGGAGAAACGATTGTTATACTCTCAACTTCAATAAGATTAACCTGAACGGTTGCATAGACGTTTGACGGAAATTCGTCACAATAAATTCGCATCGTGTTTTTTCCGGCCTGCCAGGATCCGCTGTCAGATTTTGAATACATATTCGGCCATTTCTCAACAGCGTAGGACACTTGCTTTGAGTTATAAGAAAGCACTGTACCGGAAATATCAAAATCACCGCTAACAGCTGAAATCTTTCCTGACTTATTGTAAGCCCAGTCGATTCCCTGGTAGAATGTGGTCTGTGACGGCTTTTTTACTACCGTGACGTTAGCTGCCGATGCAACGATACCGAAACACGAGAAAAGAATCACGCACGAAAGAATCACACAAAGAACACTTCTGAACTTCGTTTTATTCAATTTTGCTTCCTCCTTACCTAGTTAAGATTTATATTCTTCATAATTATACATTAAAAAGAGTCGGGTGTCAATGCAAAATAAAATTTACTTACTACATGCCTATATACAAACTTTTACTATTGACAAACAGCGGTATGTAGTATATAATTTACCCGAATATGAAGTACTATATGTGGTGTAGTGCGCCCGTTGGACTTGTGTTCGAAAACAATCTGAATTAAGGGATGAGTAAAATGAACAGATCATTCAAAAGATTTGTGTCGTTGCTTCTTGCTGTGATTACAGCGTTGAGCTGTGTTGCTGTTTCTTATGCAGCTGATGTGATGTACGGCGATGTAACGAGTGATGGTAAAATTAATTCATCGGATGCTCTTGCAATTCTTCAGCACTCTGTCGGTCTTTCACAGATTTCGGATGAAAATATTGCAGCAGCTGATGTCAGTGCCGATATGAAGCTCAATTCTTCTGACGCTTTGCTTATTCTTCAGTATGCCGTTGGTATTATTACAAGTTTCCCGGCAGAAGAAGCAGGCGACGATAAAAATGAAGAAGATAAGAATCCGGCACCCGAAACCAAGGAAGAAATCCTTGCACTCTATGCTAATGCAATTAACGGAGCAAGAGAGACAATTCCTGCGTACAAGCTCAATATGAAAACAAAGGCAATCGATGTTAAGTTTTCAGGTTCTGCTATGTCTATGGTTCCGAAGGATGAGCTCGAAACAATGAAAAAGGATATGATGAAGGAAAGCTCTTTCCAGAATACTTTCAGAGCAGGTTCCGCATCAGCTCTCGCCAACCTTCCCGGTGAGTGCAAAATTACGGATCCTTCATTGTTCAAAGATATAACGCTTACTGTTCTTCCGGACGGTAACTACCAGATCGACATCATCTTCAAAGATGATAAGAACCCTAAGGCAGGCAGTCCGATCGTTACTATGCTTCAGCTTCCGGATAAAACAACATTTATCAAGGAAATGGAAGAAGAACTCGGAACAGCAACCGGTGGCGAAGATATCCAGGCTTCTGTTGAAGTTAATGCAATGGAGTATCTTAATTGTAAGATTTCTTGTGTTGTTGATTCAGAATCGGGTCAGATTGTTTCTATGAAAACAGAGTCTGATATGCGTAGCGATGTTACAACATATGTTCTCTTTTTCTCAATGGGAACAGATACAACTACAAGAACAGTTAACGAGTATTCAAACTTTGCCAATTAATTAAGTTTTAGTTCATCGGCGATTTTCGCCTAAGTCGCGAGATGTCTAAATATATGTGCTTTGCACAAATCTATAAAGGAGAAAAAGGTGATAAACAATGAACAGAATTGCTAAGATATTGTCAGCTGTTGTTTCTGTAACAGTTGCTCTCAGCATCGCAATCGTTATGCTTACATCTGCTCTTGCTGCTACAACTGCAACTCTTTCTTTGAACCTCGCTTCAGAGACAGAGAAAGAAGTAGTTATTGAAGTTAAGCTTGAGAAGGGTGCTTTTGCAGCAATCGACTTTGGTGTTGAATTCAATAGTGCAAAAATCAAGTCATGCAAGGCTATCACAGCTAACTTGCCGGGTGGTTTCGCAATGACAAACCCTGCAACAGGTCTTGTTTCAGGTGCTGCTACTGCAGACCTCAGCACAGAGGGTACAGTTATCGCAACTTACACATTTGAAAAGGTTGAGGGTGCAAACATCGATAAGGCTGATTTCAGTCTTGCTGTTTCAAACTGCATGAACGCAGCTCAGGAAGTGGTTGACGCTAAGGTTGTTAACAACATCCCTGTATATGTAGCTCCCACAGAGCCTTCAGAGGAGCCGACTGAGCCTTCAGAAGAGCCGACAGAACCTTCAGAAGAGCCCACAGAGCCTTCAGAAGAGCCCACAGAGCCTTCAGAAGAGCCGACAGAGCCTTCAGAGGAGCCGACAGAGCCTTCAGAAGAGCCCACAGAGCCTTCAGAGGAGCCGACAGAGCCTTCAGAGGAGCCGACAGAGCCTTCAGAAGAGCCCACAGAGCCTTCAGAAGAGCCGACAGAGCCTTCAGAGGAGCCGACAGAGCCTTCAGAGGAGCCGACTGAGCCTTCAGAGGAGCCGACAGAGCCTTCAGAAGAGCCCACAGAGCCTTCAGAAGAGCCGACAGAGCCTTCAGAGGAGCCGACAGAGCCTTCAGAAGAGCCCACAGAGCCTTCAGAAGAGCCGACAGAACCTTCAGAAGAGCCCACAGATGCTCCGACAGAAGCTCCCACAGAAGCTCCCACAGAGAAGCCTGCTGACGGCGACGTTGTTAACCCTGACACAGGCGACAGCGTAACAGCTACAGCTGCTATCTTCTCTCTTCTCGCAGTAAGCGGTGCAGCAATCGTTGCACTTCGTAAGAAGGAAGACTAATTTTTAGTTCACAAGGGCGATTATTCCGGATAACGCCCTTATGATATCAATTTTTTAACGCCCCCACACAGACCTATGGGCGTATGGTCTGTGTGGTTTTTCTTTTTTATGATATGTATTTGTATCTTTTATATTCCGAATTTTTGAAGCGGTGAGTGATCACCGTTTATTTTTTTGTGTTTTGTTATACTGTACCGAGCAAAATAAAAAAGCTTGCACAAAACGTACAAGCTTTCAAACACTATACAGACTTATTTTATCCACTTTCTGACTCTGAGGGGGATACCCATTTTCTCAGAAATCTTTTTACATTCCGAAATCTCATCTTCGGAAATAACATCAACAACCGTAAACTTTACGTTCGGGATATATTTCTTGCAATCCTCTGCAAACTTAAGAAGAGCAGGGTAGGCTTCTTCTCCGAACTTTGAACGCGTTACGCGCTGATAGCTTTCAGCATCGGGTGCATTAAGGCTTATTGAAATGCTGTCCACAACACCCTCAAGGAGATGAGCGGTCGGCTTTCCGTTTACAAGGTCGCTCAGTCCGTTTGAATTAAGTCGGATTTTAAGAGCGTGTTTTTCTTTAAGATATTTTGCCGCTTCAATAAGGTTGTCGAGAGCCTGCGTCGGTTCACCGTAGCCGCAGAAAACTACCTCGCTGTAAGGTGAAAAATCAAAATTATCAATCTCACTTTTGATTTCATCAATAGTGGGATCTTTTTTTAACCATAAAGATTCGGCAGAACCCAGTCCGTCACCGTTGCTTCTGATGCAGAAAATGCATGAGCAGGGACATTTATTCGTAATGTTCATATATGCGCTGCCGGCATAAGTGTAAATAATATCAGCCATAGTCAATCCTCCGTACCTGTTATATTTTATCCTTGATTTTGATTTTGTCAAGAGCAATTGCAAGTAAAATAAACATAACCGCACTTGCAACGGCCTGGATAATGTTGCCGGGTATGCTGTATAAGGCTGAAAACCACGGTGCTGCTGTGAACAGATATTGATAAAAATGGCTGAAACTGTCAGAAACTGAAATTGAGACAAGTATAGCTTCGGCAATATAGTAACCCGAAATTGTAATAACTGTAGCAGGAATTAAAGCTATCACATTTCTTACTGTAAGAATTTTTGCGTCTTTACTGCTGAATACGGAAGAAATCATTGCTTTGATTATCGCTGTCGGTATTATATATATGATGAAACCGCCGAGACCGTCAGCAAGCATTCCTCCTAGTGCTGCACTGACGAGTGCAAAAGGTGACGGAAGCAGGCAGGAGGCAATGTATATAACAGCGTCACCGATATGAATATAACCGTTATGAGCAGGAATTTTGATAAAAAAAGTCATAACGGTTATTATTGCCGTGAAAACCGATGCAAGTATAATGGTTTTTATGTAGCTGTTATGTCTTTTGTTTTTCATATATACACCTTCTAAAAAAATCTAATGCACAGTATACAACTTTTGGTTTCCTATTTAAATAGACAAAACGAAAAAAGTGAAAATTTTTAAAAAGAAATAATATTTTTACTTGTTTTGCGAAAATAGAAACACAATAATTATCCTTACAAAAATGTCTACTTGACAAAATTAACAAATTTTTATCACTTGGTTTGTAAGGTGTGCTTAAAGGTTAAAAAACAGACTTCTCTTTTCGTTTAAAATAGTTAAATAATATTAGAAAATTAAAAATTTTTCGTGTGTTTTTTGTTAAAAATCTATTTACAAATTGGTTTTTATTTGATAATATTAGTATAAGCCAAAGTGTATTAGTGGGGCTTTATGTGAGCTATCGGGTCTCACTGGTCCACTTCCTGAGATACTTGGCAAAAAAATGGAGGTGTTTTTAGATGAAACAATCTAAAAGACTGTTGTGCGTATTGCTTTCAATGCTCATGATGTTATCCGTCCTGACTGTTGGCGCAAGTGCGTACAAGACAAACTATGAGAGACCGCAGGGTTATGATACTAACAATGGCCCGTATTTCTCAAACGACCAGTGTGCTTCTGCAATGCTTGACTTCCTCGATGACGAAGTTTTTGCTGGCATGAACGTTAATGAAGAAATCGTGGGTATTGAAATCAGAATCTACTCACTTGACTCTCTTTTCGACACAATTAACAACATTACATCAAGTGCGCTTTACGGTGTTGCTACAATCCTTAACCTCGGTGATATCGAGTCTATGGACTGGACAATTCCTGAGGATGGCAACTTCCGTCGTCGTTCACCGAACCTCAGCGACCTTGAGTTCTTTGGCAAGTTCCTTCAGTTCATTCAGTCAAACGCTGATCCGCTTTATAAGCTCATCGGTAATGACCTTGACCTCGGACTTATCGGTAACTTTGTTGACCTCGGCGAAATGATCCCGATGCTCAATGACCTTCACGGTTTCCTTACATATACTGTCTATAATCTCCTTATAGATCCTGAAATGCTTGAGGAAAACTATGACAAGGCTAACTCAAATCTTGACCAGATTATCAACGATTTCCTTGCAAACCGTGCAATCAAGTTCCTTTGCGATATGCTTGCTGATGCCGAAACAGGCGAGAATGTTGTTGCTGATTTCCTTGGTCTTGAAACAAACGAAGACGGTACACTTAAGAATATGATGGGCCTTGTTCAGCTTTGTCCGTCACTTACAGCAGATGAAGTTGATATCACAAAGGCATCTATCTATGATTTCTGCCGTGAGATCTTTATCGCCCTTATTGACGATATCGTTCTTCCTTTCGCAGGTAACCTTCTTATCGACCTTCTCGAAATCCCTGTTGACGACCCGACAGCAGAGGAAATGTCATATGTTGATATGGTTATCAACCTCTTCGTTACATACGAAACAGTTGGTCTTCCCGAAGATGCAACAGCTGAAGAAATTATGGAAGCTTTCCTCAGAATGGTAGGCTGCCCGAATCCTGAAGCTCCGAACAACCTCGACAAGATCAACTATGGTCTCGAGTATGTTCTTAAGGAAGGTATTACAAGCTACGTTTATCTTCAGGACGACGGTAACGGCGGTGAGTACCTCACAGTTGCTCCTGACCTTATGGCTCAGCTCGGTGACCTCCTTAAGGGTGTTCTCCCGATGCTTCCGTCATTGCTTTCAGACTTCCCTGTTCTTACAGAGGAAGACACAGCATATCTTGAAACAGCTACTGAAGAGCAGGTATTTGCTTTTGCAGTTCAGATGATTCTTGATGCTTTTGTTGACGGTTTCTACTTCCCGCATAACTGCAACTCGATCAAAGAGCTTGCTACATATACACTCGTTAACCTTGCAGCTGAAGTTATTCCTTCAGTTGACTTCGAGGCTAAGATTGAAAGTGGCGAACTTATTCCTGACTCAATGCAGTGTCTTGACGTTGCAGCAGCAGTTCTCAGATACTACATCGTTGGTCAGTTTGGTTACATCCCCGGTGATGTAGAGCCTACATATCAGGCGCTTCTCAATAACCTTACTCCGACATTTGATGAGTTGCTCAACGGCGTTTTTGACCAGCTTCTTGGTAAGTTTGCAGTTCTCTTTAATCTCTATCCTGATGATTCATACAAGACAGATGCTAATATGAACAGCCCGTGGTATAAGCTTTATATGACAGTTGGCCAGGTTCTTCCGCTCACAAACATCTTCTACGGTGTTGAAGACAGCCAGTACGGTATGGAAAACCTCTTTGTTGACAGCATCATAGGTAGCGTGCTCAACTTTGATATCAACGGTCTTCTCAGAATCATCGGTAGCAGACCTGATTCAGAGCTCAACAAGCCTCTTAGCCAGGCTCTTGTAAACCTCGTTGCTCGTGTTCTTAACGGTCTCTTCCGTCTTCCTGGCGAAAAGGCTTCAGTAGGCCAGCTCAACAATAATGCATTCCAGCTTAACCTCATCGTTCCTTACGCATATACAACTCTTGATGAGCTTCTTATCGAAAGAAATACAACTGATACAGGTGCTTCGTATCCGTCAAGATATAACAGCAATGCAGCTCTTAACGGCACAGGCCTTCAGAGAACAGCTTATATGCTTCTCTATAGCATCACAGCTATTACAGGACCGGGCACACTCGCAGGTGAGTCTCTTGACCTTCTTGCAACTCTTATTGGTATCATCGATCTTGATCAGTTTGACTTTATGAAGGTACACTACGAGGATAACTGCCCTCCGGGTACATCATACACAATCAAGGAACTCAGAGATCTTTACGAAGAGCTTAAGATTCCTGAAAACGAAGGCATCAAGTATTACGAGGATAGCTACGAATACTTCACAGATGTTGACTATGAAATCTGGGCATTCAAAGATTATGAGGATGCACTTGATAGGGCAAAGGGCATACTTGATCAGTATGACGCATCTGAAAACGATCCTACAGTAGAGGCTCCGGCACGTGCTGATATCACATATGCTTACTATGCACTCTACTACACAAAGCAGGATGTTCTTGACTACTATCCGACAACTGCTAATAACTATCAGCTCAACAAGATCTATCAGAAGGCTATTGCAGCTAACTATTCAAAAACTGATGCAGAAGGCAACCAGCTCTATACAAACCGTTCATGGGATGCATACGAGAAGGCAATGGCATTTGCAAATAAGGTTATGAATGAGTACAACAGCTATGCAGCATCAGGTACTCTTGGTGACTATCAGCAGTCCAAGGTTAACATGGCTCGTGCACAGCTTCGTGACGCAGTTGCAGGTCTTAAGGCTAACAAGGGCGATGCTGACTATTCAGAGCTTGAGTTCCAGCTTGCACGTATTTATGACCTTTCTGATCCGTATCTCTTCACAGAGGAATCTGTTCAGAGTGTTGTAGACACATATATCGATGCTGTTGATTTCAATAACGAAATCAAGTGGGATATTGACGGCCAGGTTTACGTTGATAATATTGCAAACGCACTCCGTGATGCTATCGACAATCTTGCAGCTATTCCGGTTATCGAGTTCTATGATCCTACAGCACAGATCGCAAACAACAAGGATAAGTACATTTACGGCTTCGATCAGGACTTCTACAGCCAGGAAGAAAGAGATATGTGGGGCGATGACTTCTACTTCTATTTCACAATGTACTTCGGTTCTCCGACAGCAGGTGATACAATGCTTGCAGAACCGACTGAGGCAGGTTACGGTACAGGTACTAAGGTTCAGATCGCATCCGACCCGGATGGTGACGGTGAATACGATATCGATACAACATACACCCTCATCCTGTTCGGTGATGTCAACGGCGACAGCTTCATCGACGGTCAGGACGCAGTTGTTATGAGAGCTTATGCAGCTTCAATGCTCCGCGTTAAGGGTTACAACCAGTACGTTGGCGTCGCAGGTGACCTCAACGAAGATGGAACAATCGGTACATCAGATGCCAAGTCTGTTGAAAATGCAGGTCTCTACAAGGAGACAATCAGCCAGACACGTGAGGCTGAAGAAACAGTTGATTTCATTGATCTCGTAAATGGCGCTCGCGCATTGGCAGAATAAATTAAACACAAACAGCCGGTACGAAAGTACCGGTTGTTTTTCTTTGCTTTATTTACATATGAACCCGTTACCCTTGTTACAAAACAGACTTAAAGCTTGTTGACTTGCAAAGTTTGTTGTGATAAAATATTTATGTATAATAGTATCGTGGGGTAAGTATGCGATAATTTTATGGTGGTGTTGGATATGAAAAAATGCAGAAAGGTTATAAGCTTAATAATTGCTTTGACACTCATACTTTCTTCTTTGCCGATAACTCTCGGTTCGCCTGTCTTTACGGCTGTTGCAGCTGATGCAAGGGCAACGGATTCTTCACTGGTCCTCAAAAGACCGGTGGCTTCAGTTTATGTTACGGATATAACGCGAGTTGCTTATGCCGTTAACTCAATGAAGCAGCCTTCGGGAAGTAACTCAGTTATCGTTAAGGCAACACCGTCAGGTATGCCTGAGCTGAACGGATCATTCACTTCTGCAACAGCATATGCAGGTGAAACACCCGTTGCAACTCAGATTGCATTCACTCCGGGTGTCGAGCTCGACTCAGCACCGACGATTACCTGCAGCAATACTACTGTAACTATCAGCGATTATTCATTTTCCAACGGTACATATGTATGGTCTGTAACAGGTGGTACCGCAACAGTAGGAACAACTCTCATATTCACAATTGCCTACACTCACACAGATCATAATACTGTAACCGGTAAGAGCTATACAAGGACGTATAATTCTTACGGCGTTTCTTATGTTGAAGCGATTGCAACACCTGCAGGAGAGTATTCAACAAAGAGGACATACGAGGATTTCTGGCTTGGTCAGAGTACTAAGAACCGTTCATATGTAGCATCATATGTTCTTGGCGCAAACACCTACGGCACTCTTTACAATAACGGAGTAGGTGAAGGCAGCGTTTTCTTTGAAAGTACAGGTTCGGCACCCGGATGGACTACGGATTACGGCGTTATGCACAGGTCAGACGGACAAAGCGCTTCACGCGATTATAATATTGCTTATCACGCAGATGATAACAGACCTATTTCATATGTTTATTTTGACCGAAGCATTCATTCAACACTTTCTGACCTCAATCTTCGTCTTGTAACAGCTAATCTTGATCAGGCTTCAAACTCCAATGAGCAGGTTACGGTTTCTATCCGTAATACATATGTAAACTATAATGTATGCAACACTTATTCAGACGAAGATGACGACGGCGCTTTGACAAATAACACCTATGCTGCAAATGAAATTGGTCTTACAGGCTACAGTGGATCAATCTTTGGCGCAGGAACTTCGTTTATGCAGTACTTTACAGGTTCAGTTCCAAGTGATTCTATTGGCACACGCGATTATACCTTCACCAATAAATATCAGACTGCAGCTGACTGGAATGAAGTTTTTATCGGCCATTCACACAGCTTGAGAATTATAACGACGGATAAGGGTGCTTTGCGTACGTTCATTGATCAGATTCACGGAACAGACCCGACAGTTATGACAACTGATGTTCCGTCAGGCGATTTTAAGGGCTACAACCCTCAGGATTGGTATTATTCTGCAGGTTGGGAAGCTTTCCTCAACGCTTACAAATCAGCCCTTTCCTGCCTTAAAAAGCCGAATGCAACTCAGGATGAAATCAATACTGCTTACAATGCAGTTGTTGCTGCTTATGATGATCTTGAAATGAGAACGGCTGACTATTCAGTTGCATCAGCTTACTATGCTCAGGCGATGGCAAAAGATAAGACTTTCTACACACTGGCTTCATGGGCAAAGGTGCAGAATATTCTGGATTCTTATTTAGATAATTACAGTGCAATTTATCAGCCTGCTGTAGATAAGTTGGGTACAGATCTCGTTGCAGCTATTGGTGAGCTTGAGGAAGCTCCCGCTGATTACACTGAATTCAATGCTCACCTTAAAACAATAAATACGATTATGTCTCGCTCGCTTGCGAATTACGGAATCCCTGCCTCCGAAGCTTATAACAACTGGTCAAACCTCGAACAAACGTTAACTAAACTCGGATGCATATATGATGAACTTGACGGATACATTGTTGCTGATCCTCTCCTTAGAGGTGAACAGGCTACTGTTAACGGTTATGTTCTTCAGCTCGAGAGAGCGATAAATGCACTTTCTTTGAAGTCAGCAAACTATGTTGAAGCGACAAAAGCAGAAACGGCATATAAGGCTGTAAATCTTTCTTATCTTGTGGAAGACTGTGCAACGGAGCTTACCGCTGCCTACAATGAGCTTGTTGCCCTTAAAGGTAAGGATTTATCGTACCAGTCAAAGATCGACACAGCAACGGCAAACCTTAATGAAAAACTTGAAAATCTTCAGTACAAACCGGCAGATACTACTGCTGCTTTTCAGATGATTGCTAAGGCGAACAGCATAGACAGAAGCCAGTATGACGATATGTCTGCTGTTGATACAGCTCTTGCAAATCTTGAATCCAAGCTGGATCTTGATATCAGATACCAGAATGATATAAACCGAGCAACCACAGCGCTTCAGTCGGCGATTGACAGCCTTAATAAGAACCTGGCTGATTATTCGTCTGTCGATGCAGCGATTGACCTGGTTCAGGAACGAGAAAATCTCATCAAAAACACATACGCTGATTCATATGGTTTTACGGCTGAAACATTCTATTCTAACTGGTCTTCAGTAATTCAGGCTATTGAAAATGTTGAAAGAGGACTTGATTTTTCACATCAGGCAACGGTAAACGGCTATGCAACCGCAATCACAAATGCACTCAATTCACTTGTTGAGAATACTGCAGACTATTCTGAAGTAAGAACAGTCTATGATGAAGCATATGAAATCGTTACAACAGGTGAGGACCTTTATACCGAAGCAAGCCTTGACAGACTTACGCAAGCGTATACTTCGGTTGTATTCAATAAACCGATCAGCGAGCAGGCAACGGTAGACGGTTATGTAACTACAATCAGCGAAGCAATCGACCAGCTTGAATATCTTCCCGCAGATTACAGTCAGGTAAATAAACAGCTTGCTCTTGCACAGGAGAAGATTGATCTTAACACCGAGTTTGAGACAGCACATCCCGATCATCCTTATTATACAGATGAATCAATGGCAGACCTGGAGGTTGTAGTTGCTTCGGTTGTTGAAGGTCTTGATATAAGAGAACAGACTGTTGTTGATGGCTACGCAACAGCTATCGCAGATGCAATTTCAAAGCTTGTAATTGCTCCCGCAGATTATACTCAGGTGGATCAAGCACTTCTTAATGTGCCGTCTGATCTTACTTTGTATACAACTCTTTCTGTTGCAACTCTTAACGCAACAATCAATAATATCAACCGTACATATACAGCTGACAAGCAGGCTACGGTTGACAGATATGTTACATCTATAAACAATGCAATAACAGGACTTAAATACAAGGGTGCAGATTACAGTGCAGTTACCGCAGCGATTAAGAAGGTGCCGACAGATTCTTCGATTTATACTGAGGACAGCTGGAATCACCTTCAGGCTCAGATTGGTGCAGTTGTTTACGATCTTGATATAACTCATCAGGAGGAAGTTGACACATATGCTCTCGCAATCGAGCAGGCGATTGAATTCCTTCGCTATAAGACAGCTGATTATACAGCGGTAGATGATGCAATAGTGGCTGCTAACGCTGAGATTGAAAAGGGTATTTATACCGATGACAGCATTGCACTTGTTCAGGAAGCAATAGATGCTGTTGAGCGCGACTATCCTGTTACAAGACAAAACGAGGTTGATGCTTTTGCAACGGCAATCAATAATGCAGTAGGAAAGCTCGTTCAGCTTGATGCAGACTATACTGCAGTTGATGATGCTATCACAGCAGCTAATGCTGAAATTGCAAAGGGTTATTACACAGATGAAAGCGTTGCAAATGTCAATAAGGCTATCAATGCTGTTGTCAGAGGTTATAAGGTTACCCGTCAGGAAGAGGTTGACGCTTTTGCTGCAGCTATTATTGATGCGACAAGCAAGCTCGAAATAATCTATGCTGATTATACAGATGTTGATGATGCTATCCAATATGCCCGTTCAGAAATTGAATCAGGCTTGTACACTGATGAAAGTGTTGCAGATGTTCTTGCTGCAATTGAGGCAGTTGAACGCGACTATCCGTATACCCGTCAGGATGAGGTCGATGAGTTTGCTTATGCAATCGACGATGCTGTTTCAATGCTTAAGTACAGACAGGCTGATTACACTGCAGTTGATGAAGCTATTGAGAAGGCAAATGCTGAAATCTCAAAGGGCATCTATACAGACGAAAGCGTTGCAAATCTCAACAAAGCAATCAACAAGGTTGTCCGCGGATATAACATTCTTAAGCAGTCAACCGTTGACGGTTACGCAACGGCAATCAATGCAGCAATTGAAAAACTTGAGGTTAATGGTGCAGATTACACATCTGTTGAAAATGCAATATCAGCTGCAAACGAGAAGATAAATACAGGCTGGTATACAGACGATTCAGTTGTTCTTGTGCAGAATGCAATTAACGCTGTTGAATACGGTTTGACTATTGATAAGCAGGCGGATGTCGATGCTTTCGCAGCAGCAATCGTCGAAGCAACAGGTAAGCTTGTCCTCAAACCTGCTGACTATACTGCAGTTGAAAATGCAATCGCGGTTGCTGATTCAAAGATTGCAACCGGATTGTATACAGATGAAAGTGTTGCAGAGCTCAGTGAAGTAATTGCTCAGGTCGACTACACACTTACTGCTGACAGGCAGGATGAGGTTGACGTGTTTGCGGCGATGATTACAGAAGCAATCGGCCGCCTTGAGCGCAAGGGTCCGTACATTGACGAGCTTCTCGAGGTAATCAGAATTGCTGAAGAAGAAATCGAAAAGGGCATCTATACATATGATTCTGTTGCAAGGCTCCGTGAAGCTGTAAGCTTTGCAAAGTCAGAAATCAACTCGGAAAGCGAAAACCTTTATGACCAGTATTTTGTGGATTCATTAGTTATAAATATTGAAGGTCTGACGGAATCGCTTATAGTAATGGACGCAGACTACACCGCAGTTGAAGATGCTATCACAGCAGCGAATGAAAAGATCGCTACAGGCTGGTATACAGACGATTCGGTTGCTCTGCTTCAGGCAGAAATCGACAAAGTTGAGTACGGTCTTGATATCACGGAGCAGGATAAAGTTATTCTCTTTGCAAATAATATAGTTAATCTTACCAATGAATTGAAGTTAAAATTGGCAGATTACACAGAACTTCAAAAAATCTTAGATTTGCTTGACAATTCGTCTTCGGAGATTTATACTAATACATATGAAAACTTTAATGAGGTAATGTCTCTTATAGTAGCTTACAGAGAGGAAACTGTTTCAAAGAATATGGACCTGACGATCGACAAACAGGCTCAGGTTGATGAAATGGCAGTAACTCTTCAGGGTTACATCGACTCTCTTGTTCCGGCTGTTACGGAGCTTTTCGGAGTTAAGGGAACAGCTTCAATCATTACACAGGGCGGTGTAAACTACATCGTAGGTCTCCAGACCAGCCTTACAAAGGCAAAGTTCCAGAGCACATATGCAGATTACGAAAATGTAAAGCTCGAGTATGAAATGACAACAGCACGTTACATGGGTACAGGCTCAAAGGTAATCGTTAAGTCAGAAAAGACAGGCGAAGTTATCGGAGAGTACGTAATCGTAATCTATGGTGACATCGACGGAAGTGCATCGATTAACGGTAAAGATGCATCAGCAGTGGCTGACACCGTAACAGGAGCAGCAGATAAGCTCGAAGGTGCAGCAAAGCTTGCAGCTAACGTTGAAGGAACAAGAGCAACAATCAATTCAAAGGATGCTTCAGTAATTCGTTCAGTTGTCGGTGGTAAGATGGTAATTGACCAGGTAACAGGTAAGGGCGTAGAAGCATAATTAATGGCTTTAATCCATGCCAATGGATAAAGATATAAAATTTAGGAGGAAATATTATGGCAAAGAAAGTTTTAAGCATCGTTCTTGCAGTAGCAATGCTTCTTGGCACTTTCGCAGTTGCTTCTTTTGCAGGTGATTATTATGATTACACACCTGAAGAAGCAGAGGCAGAAGTTGCCGAAAAGGGTTGGTACGTAGATTACGACGCAGATGTTGATTGGAAATATGAAATCGACAGAAGATGGCTTACAGGTACAAAGCTTTATGACGGTAGCGCAGAGGAACCGGCACCTCAGGAAGTTCTTGAGTACAACCTTTACTTCTGGGACGATGAGATCATCGAAGAGTACAATGCAGCATCAACAAATGAAGATTATTGGAATCTTTACAACAAGATGGCAACACCGGCAATTCTCTACTTCACATATGATAATGGTGGAGAAATGGTAACAGAGTGTGACATTTTCTACGATTATGCTTATGCATACCGTGATGAGTCAAAGGCTGTTGTAGACGTTAACATTGTTGCTGATAAGGAGTACGCTAAGGCTGGCGAAACAATTACAGTTGATGTTTACGCTACATCAAACTACATAATTGGTGAGCTTCTGGGCGGTATCTTCTATGATAAGTCTGTCCTTAAGCCTATCGACATTACTACACCTGAAACAGACACAGGTTGGGTTTCAGCTACTCAGACAGACCTTGCTGTTGAGTATAATGAAGACGGCAGCATCAAGAAGGACCGTAGATTTAACTACTGGCCTGAAGCTATGTACACAGAGGAAAAACTCGATAAGTACGGCGTATCTTACATCTATACTTACCCCGACAATCAGACATTGGACTACGGTGAGTTCCTTGGCGGCAGAAAGTTCAATAACGATCTCCTTTTCACAGCTACATATGAAGTTAAGGAAGGCGTTGCTGACGGCACAGAAATCGAATTCTTCATCCCTGACGACGTTATTGCAAAGTTCCAGAATGTTGGTAATGCTGAACAATCGATAGGTAGAACAGACTCTGTTTGGAACGCATATCGTGTTGATTATGAAAGTCTCACAAAGGAAACATATGGCTTGTCAGCTGACTATAACTCATTGTTTGATCAGACTATTCAGGCTAACGTTGAAACAGTTACAATCGGTGAAGAACCCGCTCCTGAAGTTAAGGGCGAAATCGTTGATGTTGTTACTAGTGAAACATACATCGGTGACACAGCTGTTGTTGAAGTTGAAGTAACAGGTACACCTGATGCTCTTCGTGTTACAACTCCTGACGGATACCAGATCTTCACTCGTGACGATGCTGATATCACAGCAACAGAAGCTGGCGAGACATGGGTGATCGAAATCTTCGTAGCTGAAGCAGAAGTTGCATGCACAGTATATGCTGATTACGGCGATCTCGGCGTAACAGACGGTACAGATTTCACTCTCACAGGTCTCGTTAAGAAGGATCTCTCAATCCACTCAATCGAGATTCCTGATATGTATCCGGATGCTAAGAACGGTGGCGTTATCCTCGCTGGTAAGCACGACATCATCCTCAAGACAAGCACAGACGTAGTTAAGATTCAGTTCTATGCAGAAGATGGTACAACATACACATATACTTCATGGTCAGGTGCCGGTAAGGTTCCTTATGAAGATATCGACGGTGAGCGCGTATGGACAATCAACCATGCATTTGGCCCGTATGGCACACGTTCACTCGTAATCAGAACTCGTACAGCTGAAACATTCTTCGCTGCATCCGGTTCTACTCTTGATGCAACTGTTGTTTACTAATATCAATTATTAAACATTAGAATCGCATAATATTTTTTCTTGGCCCCGTGGTAAAACACGGGGCTTTGATTTTTATTTAACCATAATAAGCTGATGAGAAAAATATTGACAAAATAGTGCTGTTATGATAATATCTAACAAGATATAGTGATAATAGAGTTATTATGAAATTGGTTGTTAACTAAAGATATCTTGATCAATTTCTTATTATTATCGCTTATCGAGTCCAATAATATTTGAGGTGAAAATAATGACTTATATGAAACCTGAAATGGAAATTGAAAAGTTCGATATCATTGAGGAGATTACTGCTGAAGGCGCATCAGCAGCAATCGGCGCTGATGTTGCAGGTGAGACTACAACTGCTGCTGCGGCGACAGAGAGCATCGGTAGCGATCTTATCATCGGCTAATCAAACCGAAAACGGATTCGGCAGGCAATCCCAAAGGTTGTCTGCCGAATTTAAGTTTTAACGATATCTGCTGGCAGTATATATGGTTAAAGCTTAAATTCTTCTGAAGGAGCGAAAATTATGCCTGTTTATAAAATAGCGGGACTCAACGTTGGTTATGAGCCTAAATATGATATGCTCCGAAAGAGAAGTGAAAAATATATTTGTGATGAAAAAGCAGATTTTAATATCGGCGTTACAGATAATCTTATGGAACAGCAACTCAATCTTTATTCAGGTGTGTCTGAGGCAGAACTGGAGTATCTCTGGATGGGTACCGCCTTTAATGTCAAGCTTCTTGAATATAACGGTATGTTTCTTCATTCGTCAACAGTTGTTGTCGACGGTATGGCTTATTCGTTTTCTGCACCTTGCGGAACGGGTAAATCAACCCATACAGCTCTTTGGCTGAAGCTTTTGGGCGAAAGGGCATTTATTCTTAATGACGATAAAGCAGCGTACAGGTTAATTGACGGCAAATACTATGCCTTTGGCACTCCTTTTTCCGGAAAACACGACCTAAACGAGAATACTTTCGCGGAGCTTGGCGGCATATGCTTTATTGAACAAGCTGAGGAAAACTCAATAGAGCGGATGAGTGTTGATGAAGCAGTAAAGCTTCTTTTTTCACAAACGCTCAGGCCTTCTCATCCGGCTCGTACAATTATGTTATGTGACTTTATGGACGAACTTATAAAGAATGTTCCTGTTTATAAGCTCAGATGCAATATGAATGTTGAGGCTGCAGAGGTTGCATTCAACGCTATGAGAAAAAAGTAATCAAAGGAAAGATTTAAGTGAGAAAGATAAAAGACAACTGTCCTGTAACCCAAAATAGAAGTGATCTATCCACTGCAAAGTGGATTTTTGGTGTTTCAAAAGGCAGTTGGCTTTTTGTTTTTGTTTATTCTGTTTTAAGTGCTGCACTTTCATTCTTCGGAATCCTTACGGCATTCGGAATGAGGGATGTTGTCAACGGTGCAACGCTTAAAGATGCAGAGCTTCTTAAAAAAGGAGCAATTTATCTTTTAATACTTGTTCTTCTTCAGCTTGCGCTCAAGGTTTTCAACAACAATATGTTTGAACGGGCAAAAGCTAAGATAGAAATCAAAATCAGAAGCCGCGTTTTTGAAAAAATAATCCGCAAGGATTATGCACAGCTTACGAAGCACCACAGCGGTGATATTCTTAACAGACTGACTTCCGATGTGCAGACAATCTGCGACGGCGTTACAGGGCTTTTGCCGAATATTGTTTCGCTTCTGACTAAGCTTATTGCTTCAGTTGTGATTATGGTACAGCTGGACTATATTTTTGCACTTATTTTTCTTGGCGGCGGCTCACTTATTGCAGTAACAACACGATTTTTCAGAAATTATCTTAAACGGATTCATAAAGCTGCGCAGGAGGCAGACGGTAATGTCCGTTCGTTTTTTCAGGAATCAATCACAAGTGTTCTTGTCATCAAGGTTTTCAATGCGTATGATCAGATAATTGCAAAAGCTAAGGACCTTCAGAATAAGAATTATAAAATAAGAATTAAACGTGCAACAATCAGTATCTTTGCCAACACAGGTATGCAGATGGCATTCAGCCTCGGTTATCTTTTTGCGATGGTGCTTGGTGGTATCCGTGTTTTTCAAGGGCATATCGACGTTGGCCAGATGACTGCCATTCTCCAGCTTGTAAATCAGATTCAGGGTCCGCTTTCTTCTCTCGCAGGTGTTTTGCCGCGGTTCTACGGTATTATTGCTTCGGCCGAAAGACTTATTGAACTTGAAGATTATGACGACGAATTTGACACTCACGAGGAAATCGGCGATGTCGATGAATACTATAAAAATCTGAAAACAATCAGCTTTAACTCATTAACTTTCAGATACAACCGTGACCTTATATTTGATGATGCGAGTGTAACCGTAAATAAGGGTGACTTTGCAGCAATAACAGGTATTTCCGGTATAGGCAAAAGTACACTTTTAAAGCTGTTACTCGGTGTTATTTATCCTGAAAGCGGAACTATCACCGTAGGCGACGGTCAGAACGAAAGGCTTGTTGACAGAGGAACAAGAGACCTCTTTTCATATGTACCGCAGGGCAATATGCTTCTTTCAGGTACACTTCGTGAAAATATCACGTTTATGTGCGAAGGTAAAACTGACGAAGAAATTATGCGCGCAGTCGAAATCAGCTGTGCTGATGAATTTGTACGTGAACTTCCCGACGGCCTTGAAACAGTCGTAGGAGAGAGGGGAATGGGCCTTTCAGAAGGTCAGATTCAGCGAATCGCTATCGCAAGAGCGATTCTTTATGGCGCTCCGATTCTGCTTCTCGACGAGGCGACATCGGCTCTTGATGAAGCTACCGAAGAACGACTTCTCAAAAATCTCCGCGATCTTCAGAACAGAACGTGCATCATTATTACGCACAAACCCGCTGCACTTAATGTGTGCAACAAAGAAATTCGGATTGATAACAAAAAGATAAAAATTCTCAACACGTACGGAGGAGAGAATGATGAAAATTAAAGAAGGATACAGACTCAGAAAAGTCGGAAATAACAGCATAGTCGTTGCTTTGGGTGGAATTAACTTCACGGGACTTATTACAGTCAATGAAACGGGAACGTTTATCTGGAATATGCTTGAAAAGGGCGCTGAGCCTAACGAGGTTGTTGAAGCGCTTGCAAAGGAATGTGAAGTAAATCCCGCTGACATTCAGGATGAGGTTATGGAATTCCTTGAAAAACTCAAAGGGGCAGATTTGGTTGAGTAAAAAAGTAAGTATGAACGATATTGCTCCGCTGATAAAGGAAACTCTTGAAGAAAGCGGAGAGGTGTCTTTTGTGTCCGCAGGGGTAAGTATGCTCCCGACTATCCGTGACCGCGAAGATACGGTAACTCTTGTAAAACCTAAGGGACATTTGAAAAAAGGAGATGTACCTTTTTATCAGAGGGACAACGGACAGTATATTCTTCACCGTGTGATTTACGTCAATGGTGACACCTACGTTATGCGCGGTGACAATCAGTGGCAGAACGAATACAACGTAAGGCACGATCAGATAATAGGTGTGCTTTACTCTTTTGACCGCAACGGAAAGACATATAAGGTTACGGATCCGGGGTATAAAATTTACGTCAGGTTTTTACCTGTGATAAGATATGTCAGAAAGTATTACTATCTTTTTAAAAGTAAGGTTTATTCATTTATTAAGTTTTTGACAGGGGACAGATTCCCTAAGGAAAAGGAGAAAAAGAATTGATCAGTACGGTTAATGTAAGCCTCCAGTACGGCGGCAGAGAGCTTTTTAAGGGCGCGGATTTGAAATTCACAAACGGCAACTGTTACGGCCTTATCGGTGCCAATGGTGCAGGTAAGTCAACTTTCCTCAAAATCCTTTCAGGCGAAATTGAGCCGAATAAGGGTGAGGTTATAATCACTCCGGGCGAAAGAATGTCGGTTCTTCGTCAGGATCACTTTGCATTTGATGAATACGATGTAATCAGAACGGTGCTTATGGGTAATCCGAAGCTCTGCGAAATTATGGACGAAAAAGAAGCTCTCTATATGAAAGAGGATTTTTCGGAAGAGGACGGAATACGTGTCAGCGAGCTTGAAGAGGAATTTGCAGAGATGGGCGGATGGAGCGCGGAAAGCGATGCTGAAATCCTCCTTAACGGCCTCGGCGTTACAAATGAATACCACTATCAGCAGATGAGCGACCTTGACAATGAAATCAAGGTCAAGGTTCTTCTTGCACAGGCTCTTTTCGGAAATCCCGATATTCTTCTTATGGACGAGCCGACCAACCATCTTGACATTGATGCAATCGCCTGGCTCGAAGAGTTCCTTATTGAGCTTGACAGCACGGTTATCGTTGTCTCCCATGACCGTCATTTCCTTAATAAAGTCTGCACACACATCGTAGATATCGACTTCGGCAAGATCGGTATGTACGTCGGTAACTACGACTTCTGGTACGATTATACTCAGCTTGCACAGCGTCAGCTCCGTGAGCAGAATAAGAAGGCTGAACAGAAAGCAAAAGAATTGCAGGAATTTATTGCCCGATTCAGTGCCAATGCTTCAAAATCCAAGCAGGCGACAAGCCGTAAAAAGCTTCTTGATAATCTCGTTATCGAGGATATGCCTGTTTCTTCACGCCGTTTCCCGTTCGTTTCTTTCAAGCCTGACCGTGAGGTTGGTAACGAACTTCTTACGGTTAGCGGAATCAGCAAAACAATCGGCGACCGCAAGGTGCTTGACAACGTAAGCTTTACAATCAAGCCTGACGAAAAGGTTGCTTTTGTCGGAACTGACTCACTTGCAAAAACAACACTTTTCCAGATTCTTATGGGTGAAATTGAACCTGATGAGGGCTCCTTCAAGTGGGGTGTTACAACATCTCAGGCATACTTCCCGTCAGATAACTCAGAGTTCTTTGACGGCTGTGAGGATTCACTTATCGACTGGCTCCGTCGTTATTCCGATCTTATCTTCGAAACAGACGTAAGAGGCTGGCTCGGCAGAATGATGTTCTCAGGCGAAGAAGCGACCAAGAAAGCAAAGGTGCTTTCGGGTGGTGAGCGTGTACGCTGTATGCTTTGTAAAATGATGCTTTCGGGTGCTAATGTTCTCATCTTTGATGAGCCTACTAACCACCTTGACCTCGAGTCAATCGCATCGCTCAATGAGGGAATAATCAAGTTCCCCGAAACGGTGCTCTTTACTTCACATGACCACCAGTTTGTGCAGACCATCGCAAACAGAATCATTGACGTAACACCCGGCAGCTTCTATGATAAAGAAATCACTTATGACGAATACCTTGAGGAAATAAAGGGCGAGTAATATGAAATATTCGATAATTCCGCGTCCCGTACGTTATGACGTGAAGGATAATGAAACGGTTGTTGTCTCCGATATGACGGCGGTCAACTGTGTCCGCTCGTTCCTGAGCGTAGGAAATGCGCTTTCGGAATACCTTCACACGCGTTCGGATGCAGGCGAAAACGAAATAATCATATCAAGGGCGAAAAGTATCGCTCCGGAGGGTTATGCCCTCTATACAGAAAACGGTAATATCCATATCAAAGCCTCAACTGCAACCGGTGCCTATTATGCGTTTGTAACGCTTAAATGGATTCTTATGCAGGTTAAAAAAGTTGACGGCAAGAAGAATATTACAGGCTTCTTAATTGAGGATAAGCCCTGCTACCGTCACCGCGGAATGATGCTTGACGAATGCAGACACTTCTTCGGCAAGGAAACAGTCAAGAAGCTTATCGATAATATGTCGATGCTCAAAATCAACGTTTTCCACTGGCATCTTGCGGATGACCAGGGATACCGCATTGAATCAAAGGTTTTTCCGCTTCTTAACGAGGTTGCATCAAAAAGACGCTATGCTTATCTCGGAAAACGCGGTCAGGACGAATCACAGCCCGAATACGGACCGTTTTACTATACCCACGATGAAATTCGCGAGATCGTACAATATGCAGCACAAAGGCACGTGAGGGTCATCCCTGAGATTGATATACCGGGCCACACAACGGCTATGGTTGCAGCTTATCCCGAGCTTTCCTGCGACGGAAAGGAAACAGATGTCAATGTTTCAACGGGCATTATGCCTGCTATCCTTTGCGCAGGAAACGAGAATACTTATGCTTTTCTTGAAAAGCTTTTTGACGAGGTTTGCCCCTTGTTTCAGTCACGTTACTTCCACATCGGCGGAGACGAAGCAAGATACGGCAAGTGGCGCAAATGTCCGAAGTGTCAGGCAAAAATCAAAGATAATTCTCTCAAGAATGAAAAGCATCTGCAGATGTACTTCATGGGAAGAATCAATGAAATGCTTCGCCACAGGGGAAAGACCTGTATTGCCTGGAATGACTGCCTCGGCGATGAACTTGATAAGAACATCATCTGCCAGTACTGGACATTCCAGAACGCTGTAATGGTTAAAAAGCAGGCTAAGAAGCGTGAAGTTATTCTTTCTCCGATGCTTGATTTTTATTTCAATTACAGCTACGGCTCAATCCCTTTGAAGAAAACCTATAAATTCAACGAAAAGAAAAAAGGCTTCCGTAAAAAGGGCGTAAGAGTCAAGGGTATCGAAGGTGAACTCTGGACAGAATGGATTGATACTCCCGAAGCAATCGAGTACAGCCTTTATCCGAGGCTTTCCGCACTTGCAGAGGTGGCCTGGGTAAAGCTTGAAAAACGAAACTATAAGGATTTCAGCGAACGTCAGAAGTTCTACAAGCTTTATCTCAGAAGCAAGGGGATTAACTATTACCGCCTTGATGATAAAACCAGACGCAAGCTTATCCCGATGTTTAGCCACGGCAAAGACGGTAAGGAGTTTAAAAAGAACGAAGCATTGAAAAAACAAAAGAACTGACAAAAAGCACTTGTTAACTCAAGTGCTTTTTTATTAGAATTGTGAATATTTTATAAATTCTCAAAAATTCAATAAATTCGGGTTTGTAGAGCAAAGGCGATGCCTTTGCAATGATGCATCCGCTGTGCGGATATGATGAATGATGTTCGCTACGCGAATGATGTGTTTGCATTGCAAACATTAAGGGTCTGCGACGCTAAAATATAACACTTCGACTTTGATAGTGCCT
>JAGAKF010000017.1 GCA_017625835.1 Clostridia bacterium | reverse complement strand
TGCCATTATGATATTGAAACTGATGAGCAGTTGCAGTCTTTCAAACAGGAATGTATAAACGAAATGGCAGAGGTAACAGAAGTCCGAAAGTTATGTCGCAACAAATTAAAAAGTGCTGTCCGTAAGGGTGATGAAAAAGAAATTGCAGAAATCAAGGATGAAATCAGCCTGTATTCTGAAAGGCTTAAAATTCTTCGCAAGGATATTAACACCTGCGAAAGAATTGAAAAATCCGAGCCTGATGTTGAAAGCAAAATAGGCACAATTCTTGAAATCGAACAGCAACAGAAAAATAAAACACAAAACAGAAGCCGTGGTTATTCACGGGATGAAAGATAAGGAGTGATGTAAAATGTCAGGTAAAATAATATCCTTTTGGGAGTATGTGAAACTCAGAAGCTTATCCGTGCTGAATGGTATCCGTGCCGAATGTGTGTTGGGTAAAATCGAAAAATCGGAAACCGAAGAATATGTTATCAACGGTGTCCGTTATTTTGTTTCTGTTAAACACAGTGAAACAGAATCAATGACTTTCATTGATAAGATTAAAAGATATTTAGGTAGCGATTTCGCACATTTGACTACTGCCGAAGATATAAATACAATTAACACAGAATGTGTATGCGTGACTGCCGGAAAGGAGGACTAATGCAGTCAAATTACTCAGGTATTACTGCTCTCTATTGCCGTCTGTCCCGTGATGACGGTAAGGATTGTGAGAGTAACTCAATAGAAAATCAGAAGCTTATGCTTGCCCGTTACGCAAAGGAAAAGGGCTTTGATAACACAAGGTTTTATGTTGATGACGGTTACACCGGAACAAACTTCAACCGTCCCGATTTCAAAAGGATGATGGAGGATGTTGAAGCAGGATATGTCAAAACAATTATTGTCAAGGATATGTCCCGATTCGGCAGAAACTATGTTGAGGTTGGTCTTTTTACTGAATCATATTTTCCCGAGCACGACATTCGCTTTATCGCTGTTACAGATTTGGTTGACAGCGCTGACGGAGAGAATGAAATAATCCCGTTCAAAAATGTTATGAACGAGATGTATGCAAGAGATATTTCAAACAAGGTGCGTTCTGCAAAACGAATCAGAGGTAATATGGGCGAGCCACTTTCTCAACCGCCATACGGATATATGAAAGACCCTCAGAATCCTAAAAGGTGGATTGTTGAACCCGAAGCAGCTAAAGTAGTCAGAGAGATTTTCGTACTTTATCTTGAAGGATACGGTCTGGATAAAATCGCAAGGCATCTTCAGGACAATGGTATTAAAAATTGCACATCCTATTGGCAGGAAAGAGGCATAGGCAGAGGCGGTAAAAAAGTACAGCCTAATCCATATAAATGGAAAAGCTCTACCATCCGTCAGATTCTACTTCGTCAGGAGTATTGCGGTGATGTTGTAAACTTCAAAACCTATTCCAAGAGCTTCAAAAATAAGAAAAGGCTTATGAATCCCGAAGAAAACTGGAAGATTTTCAAGGATGTTCACGAGCCGATTATTGACCGTCACACCTATGAAGAGGTGCAGAAACTTATAGGCTTTTGTAAACGCCGTGAGCCGTTGGCTGAAAACGGAAGTAAAAGCATTTTCTGTGATTTTCTCATCTGTGCCGAATGCGGACATAAGCTGTGGTATCATGTGAATACCCGAAATAAAAATATTCACTATTTCAGTTGTTCAAATTATGTAAAGGACTATCGTGGCAGCTGTCAGCACAGACATTATGTCAGGGCAGAGGCTATAGAACAAATAGTTACAACGGAGCTGAAAAAGCTTGCAGGTTATCTGAAGCATAATGAGGATGAACTCGTTGAGGTGCTTACAATGAAAACCGAAGCTATCGTACAAAATGAAAAAAGGCGTATCAATTCCGAGCTTCAAAGATGCACTTCAAGGCAAAACACAGTCAACACGCTGTATGAAAAGCTTTATGAGGACAATGCTCTCGGCAAGGTAACTGATGAATGGTTCCTTCATATGTCGCAGAAATACGGTGTTGAAAGAGAAGAGCTGAAAGCCAAAATTCAAAAACTGCACGAGGAGCTCGATGAGCTTAACGATAAGAAAAGCGAAAGAATTGCATTCGTCGAGGCAATAAGACGCTTTATACGAATGGAAACCATAACGGCACCTCTTCTTCATGAGCTCATTGACCGCATTGAGGTTTATGAAACAGAGGGTACGGGCAAAAACAAAACTCAGAGAATTGTTATTTACTACCGCTTTGTAGGGAATATTGAAATTCCTTCAGATGAAGAAAATCTCAAATTGGATATGAGGCAAGGTATGGCAGTTGAATATCTTACGGCATAACAAAAAAGAGCAGGCTAAAACCTGCTCGATACATAAATTAAATACTATGAAGAAACAAAGAAAAATAGAGTGTTCATCACTTAAATCCGTAATGAACACTCTAAATGGTGGGTGAGGGTGGATTCGAACCACCGAAGTCACTGACGACAGATTTACAGTCTGTTCCCTTTGGCCACTCGGGAACTCACCCATATAAAAATAATGGAGCTGGTGGACGGACTCGAACCCCCGACCTGCTGATTACAAATCAGCTGCTCTACCAACTGAGCTACACCAGCGTCTCAACGCTCGTATACTATACCACACGAAAACCTTTTTGTCAACACTTTTTTTGAAATTTTTTAATTATTTTTTCTGATGTTTTTTAGCGCACATTTACTTCGTTTTTAACAAAAAACTGTCGAAAAAATGTACAAACATTTCAGTTGCCGTTTGATGTTCACTGTGATATACTGATCACATGAATCAAAGTTTTTCGAAGCGGAGGGAATTTTATGAAATACGATATTGCTGCTTTTATCTGGCCATCATATACAGGCGACGAACCGCGCACCCGAATTTTCTGGCCCGAGGGTTACGGCGAATGGCAAACCGTCAAAGCGATGACCGACAAGGGTTATAAAGGCTGTCGTTGGCCGCGTATTCCGACCTGGGGATACGTTAACGAGGCGGACAGCCGCGTTATGGAAATGCAGATCGACTGTGCCGTTTCATACGGAGTAAACGTATTTATCTACGACTGGTACTGGTACGATAACCGTCCGTTTCTTGAAAATTGTCTCAATGACGGGTTTTTAAAAGCACGCAACAACACCTCGATGAAATTCTGCCTGATGTGGGCAAACCACGATGCAACTCATCTCTGGGACAAGCGGAATTCCGACAATGACCTTTCAACCGTCATCTGGAGCGGAGTCGTTACACCCGAGATTTTTTCTGACATCTGCGACAGAACAATCGAAAAATACTTCAGCCGTGAGAATTATTATACCATTGACGGCTGTCCCGTTTACGTGATTTTTGATATTGACAATTTCGTGCGTTCATTCGGCACAAGTCAGGCTTGTAAAGAAGGTCTTGATGAATTCCGCAAAAAGACTGTTGCAGCAGGCTTCAACGGTCTTCATTTCCAGGTTGTTCATTGGAGCGGTCGTGTTTATAACTGGCTTCGTGACGATGATGTTAATAAAGGTGTTGACTCTTTCGCTCTTTATGATTATCTCGGCATTGATTCCGTGACGAACTACAACTGGGGCGGCTCCGTACACTTCGACGGCGACTATACAGATATCACCTCCGCTTATATTGATCAGCTTGCAGGCGAATCGAAGAAACTGAAAGTCCCCTTCTACCCCAACATTTCCGTCGGTTGGGACAACAACGTAAGATTTAATAAATTCATCCCCGGTGTTGTTGAAAACAATACGCCCGAAAACTTTAAGACTGCCTGCGAAAAAATCAAACAATTCGCTGACGACTCGCTCAGCAAGGGCATTATGAAAGCTCCGTTCATAACCGTCAACAGCTGGAACGAATGGACAGAAACAAGCTATCTCCAGCCCGACGACCTTTACGGATACGGCTACCTTGAAGCGATAAAAGACGTCTTTGTGAAATAAAATCTTCCTATATGAAACAAAAATCCCTCCTCGGTTTATACCGAAGAGGGATTAATTTAATTAGTCGTTGTAAAGGCTGCGCTTAACGTAAGATGTGTGGAGGATCTCGTGTGCCTTATGGCTACCCGGCTCTCCGAAGAACTCACTGTAAACGCGCTTGATAGCTTCGTTTTCGTGTGACTTACGGTTAGCGTTGTTTGCGTCTGATGTGTAAAGAGCAGCTGCACGCTTTGCCTTGAAGTCTTCGAAGTTACGTGTTGTTGCGTCTACGATCGGCTGGCCACCACCGTTGATACAACCGCCCGGACAACCCATGATCTCGATGAACTGATACTCGCTTGTACCGTTCTTAACCTGCTCCATGAGTGTCTTTGCGTTAGCTGTGCCGCTTGCAACAGCAACCTTAACCTGAAGGTCGCCAACTGCATAAGTTGCTTCCTTAACGCCTTCCATACCACGAACCTCAGCGAAATCAACACTGTCAAGAGTCTTGCCTGTGATCTTCTCAACTGCAGTACGGAGAGCTGCCTCCATAACACCGCCTGTTGCACCGAAGATAACAGCTGCACCTGAACCCTCGCCGAGAGGACTGTCAAATGCTTCCTCAGGAAGGATGTTGAAGTTAATGCCTGCGCCCTTGATCATTCTTGCAAGCTCACGTGTTGTGATCGAGTAATCAACATCAGCAACACCTGCTGCGTTCTGATCGTCACGGCCGATTTCGAACTTCTTAGCTGTACAAGGCATTACGCTGACAGAAACGATCTTTGCAGGATCGATGCCCATCTTCTCTGCGTACCATGTCTTGAGTGTTGCACCGAACATCTGCTGCGGTGACTTACATGTTGAAAGGTGATCAAGCTGCTCGGGATAGTAGAACTCGCAGTATCTGATCCAGCCCGGTGAACATGATGTGATCATCGGGAGCTTGCCGCCGTTTGTGATTCTTTCGATAAGCTCCTGTGACTCTTCCATAATTGTAAGGTCAGCAGCGAAGTTTGTATCGAACACCTTGTCAAAGCCAAGGCGACGGAGAGCTGTTACCATCTTGCCCTCAACGTTTGTGCCGATTTCGTAACCGAACTCTTCACCGAGAGCTGCACGAACAGCAGGAGCTGTCTGAACAACAACGTACTTCTCAGGATCATTGATAGCAGCAAGAACGTCAGCTGTGCTGTCCTTCTCGTAAAGTGCGCCTGTCGGGCAGTTTACGATACACTGACCGCAAGAAATACATGAATATGCCTGAATCTTCTTCTCGAACGGAGAAGTGATGCATGTGTCGAAGCCACGAGCGTTAGCACCGATAACAGAGATTGCCTGGTTGTCACAAGCTGCTACGCAACGACGGCAAAGGATACACTTGCTGTTGTCACGAACCATGTGAGCCATTGAGTCGTCGAAGTTGAACTCAGGAAGAACACCGTCAAAACGGCCTTCGTTTTCAACGCCGTACTCTGCGCAAAGCTTCTGGAGTTCGCAGTTACCGCTTCTTACGCAAGAAAGGCACTTACGGTTATGTGTAGAAAGGATGAGCTCAAGAGTTGTCTTTCTTGAAGCACGTACTCTTTCTGAGTTTGTGAGGATTTCCATTCCCTCGTTTACGGGGAATACACAAGCTGAAACAAGGCTTCTTGCGCCTTTAACTTCAACCATACAGATACGGCAAGCGCCGATCTCGTTCATCTTCTTAAGGTAGCAGAGTGTAGGAATTTCGATTCCTGCATAACGTGCAGCCTCAAGAATTGTAATACCGTTTGGCACGCTGTAGGGCATGCCATTTATTTTAATATTAATCATTTCCATATCTGACACACTCCTTATTTCTTAATAATAGCACCAAACTTACATGAATCCATACAAACGCCGCACTTGATACATTTTGATGTGTCGATTGTATGAGCTTCTTTAACTGTACCTGAAATTGCACCAACCGGGCACTTTCTTGAGCAGAGTGTACAGCCCTTACACTTGTCAGCAACGATTGAGTAGCTGAGGAGAGCCTTACATACGCCTGCCGGACACTTCTTGTCAACGATATGAGCAATATACTCATCCTTGAAGAAGCGAAGTGTTGCAAGAACGGGGTTGGGAGCAGTCTGACCAAGACCGCAGAGAGAGTTATCCTTGATGTAGTAAGCAAGCTTCTCAAGCTCGTCAAGATCTTCGAGAGTTGCCTTACCGTCTGTAATCTTCTCAAGGATTTCCATCATTCTCTTTGTACCGATACGGCACGGAGTACACTTACCGCAAGACTCATCAACTGTGAAGTCGAGGAAGAACTTAGCGATATCAACCATACAGTTGTCTTCGTCCATAACGATAAGTCCGCCTGAACCCATCATACAGCCGATAGCTGTGAGGTTGTCGTAGTCAATCGGTGTGTCCATAAGTGAAGCAGGAATACATCCGCCTGAAGGACCACCTGTCTGAGCAGCCTTGAACTTCTTACCGTTGGGGATACCGCCACCGATATCTTCAATAACCTCACGAAGAGTTGTACCCATCGGAACTTCAACAAGACCTGTGTTGTTAATCTTACCGCCGAGAGCGAATACCTTTGTACCTGCTGATTTCTCTGTACCCATTGATGAGAAGAACTCTGCACCCTTGAGGATAATCTGCGGGATGTTTGCAAATGTCTCAACGTTGTTTTCTGTTGTCGGCTTGCCGAAAAGACCCTTAACTGCAGGATACGGAGGACGAGGACGGGGCTCACCGCGGTTGCCTTCGATTGAAGTCATAAGAGCTGTTTCCTCACCACATACGAATGCGCCCGCACCAAGACGGATGTGAAGGTCAAAGTCAAAGCCTGAATTAAAGATATTTTTACCGAGAAGTCCGTTTTCACGAGCGTCTCTGATAGCCTTATCAAGACGGTTAACTGCGATCGGGTACTCCGCACGAACGTAAACGTAACCCTCTGTTGCGCCTGTTGCGTAACCGCAGATTGTCATAGCTTCTACGATACAGTGGGGGTCACCTTCAAGAACTGAACGGTCCATGAATGCGCCCGGGTCACCTTCGTCAGCATTACATACAACATACTTCTGATCTGCTGCATTCTTAGCTGTGAAGCTCCATTTAAGACCTGTCGGGAATCCGCCGCCGCCACGGCCACGAAGACCTGAATCCTTAACTACCTGGATAACATCTTCCGGTGTCATTTCTGTAAGACACTTTGCAAGAGCCTGGTAGCCGTCCATAGCGATGTACTCTTCGATGCTTTCGGGGTCGATAACACCGCAGTTACGAAGAGCAATTCTATTCTGCTTCTTATAGAAGTTTGTTTCATTCAAAGGTTTGATTTCATCCTTTGTGATTGTCTCATCATAGATAAGACGCTTAACCATACGACCCTTAAGGAGATGCTCTTCAACGATTTCGGGAACGTCTTCAACCTTAACCTCGCTATAGAAGCAGCCTTCGGGATATACGATCATAATCGGGCCTAATGCACAAAGTCCGAAGCAACCGGTTTTGATAACCTTAATCTCATTTTCGAGACCCTTAGCCTTGAGTTCTGACTCAAGAGCTTCGATAATCTCGTTACTGTGAGAGGAGGTACAACCGGTACCGCCGCAGACAAGAACGTGTGAACGATACATTGTGTTTTTCCTCCTTGATTAGTTTTTAAAGTTAGCACCAACTGTCTTCTCGATAACGGGGTTGCCGTTAACGATGTGGTTAGCTACGATTTCGGGCACGTTTTCAGCAGTCATCTTAACATAAGTAACCTTTTCCTTGCCCGGTACAAATACTTCAACGATCGGCTCGTACTGGCACATACCGATGCAACCTGTCTGAGCAACCGTAACATTCTTGAGACCTCTTTTTGCGACCTCCTCAACGAATGCGTTGAGAACGGGTCTTGCGCCTGCAGCGATACCGCAGGTTGCCATTCCGACAACAACACGGATGCCTTCGCCTGTACCCTCACGGTCAGTCATTGATGCCTTAGCCTTGTCGCGGATAGCCATCAATTCTTCAAGTGTTTTCATAACTCTACACCTCCACGAATATTTTGTGTTTGTTCTTCAAGATACTCTTTAATCCACAGCGAAACCGAGGGTTCCGAAAGAGGAACATCGCCGAGGACGGCTTTTAACTCCTCTGTGGAAAGAGTGAAAATTCTGTCATCAATACCGAAGCGGTATATAAACTCACGGTCGGTATTCATTGTTATCAGCATTAAAACGGTGGAATTCATATCGCCGATCGGAGTAAAGTCGATACTGTCCGTTTTGAAAACGGTAGTAACTCTTGTCCCCTTGCCGAGCTCGGACTCAATATTGAGCCATCCGCCCGTCTGCTCTGCGGCAAGTTTGAAAAGCGGAATTCCCATTCCGACCTTGCGGGTTGTCCGCGTTGTGAAAAACGGATCTTTTACATTCTCGACCTGTTCAGGCGTCATACCCTTTCCGTTGTCGTAAATACCGATAAGAAGCTCTTTCTTTTCGGTATTTTCAAGCACCTCGATTTCAATCAGCGGTGCGTTGGCGGAAATGGAATTCTGCGCAATATCAAGAACATTCAAGGATAATTCCCGCATAAGCTCCTCCGTAAATCAAGCTGAAAAATTATGCTTTATATTTTGCAAGAATACCGTCGATATCGTCTGCAACGAGCTTACCGTAAACTTCGTCGTTAACAGTAAGAACAGGAGCAAGACCGCAAGCACCGATACAACGGCAAGCTTCAACAGAGAACTTTCCGTCATCTGTGCACTCACCTGCACCGATTCCGAGATTCTCACAGATTCTGTCAATAAGGTCCTGTGCGCCCTTAACATAGCAAGCTGTGCCGAGGCAAACAGAGATGTTGTACTCACCCTTCGGAGAGAGTGCAAACTGAGCATAGAAAGTAGAAACACCGTAAACTTTTTCAAGTGGGATGTTCATACCGTCTGCAATCATAGTCTGAACTTCAAACGGAAGATAGCCATAGATTGCCTGTGCCTGCTGCATTACATGCATAAGCATACTCTTGTCGTCCTTACACTCCTCAATAACAGCACGCAACTGTGCTTCCTGCTCAGGTGTTCCTTTGAACGGGATTTTGCTGATTTTTTTGAGCATTGAGTTGTTCCTCCTTTACAACAATTTTCAAAAATTTCCGGCGACGTTTTTCAATTCCGAGAGCATTGAAAAATTTCGCCCTGGAAAAGAATGTTATTTTTTTAACATTCTGTAGCCGCACTATACACATTATAATAATGTTCATATCATTATAACACAGTAAAATCAAATAGTAAACATATTTCTGCAAATTTTTTAAAAATAGTCAAAAAATTAACAATGTTCTTTTCGTGAATTAAAATCACATCAGAAAGCAGAAGAACACCCGCACAACTGTGCGGGTGTTTACGATTATATCTTATACCATTTTTCAAAGCACCACACGCGCTTACCGTCGACTTCTTTGAGCCCTGCAGTTACTTCAAAAGTTCCGACAGGCCATTTTTCATCAAAGGATTTTTCATCAACCTTGAACTTAACCTTATATTTGCCGTCATCGGAACGTTCCTTGCTGAGCATTTCGGCTTTGTATGACGACTCTCGTCCTCCGATATAAAGCTGAGAATAATAGCTGTCCCCTTTACGGTACCAATAACAATACTCTTCGTTGTATGTCTGGACTTCCGTATACATTTCAAGTGTCGGCTCTACATTGAAAATATTTCTTGCAATCCAGTCAACTGAGCTTGCTTTGAATTTCAAATGACCGGCATATTCATCTGAGTATATTTTGTCAGGATCCATTGTGCCGTCAGCGTTCCACTTTTCCTGCGGTTCATCAAAACCGTATTTTTCCGCACACATACGATACACCGCCGAGAACAAATCCGTTGTTGCACCTACCGCGATAGCGTTTGCATCTGACGCTGTGCAATCATATGTATCTGCAAAGTAAACCATCTCGCCGAACAATTCGTTCATAAACACAAAATCTTTCTGCGTTGCCTCAAGGTAAGCAGGCTTCGGTTTTTCAGTCTGTTCGGTGGTGCTTGCTTCAGTTCCTTTTTCCGTCTTTTCTCCGTCCGTCGGATTTACAACTTCCGTATTCTCTTTACCTGCCGAAGGGTTTTCATTACCTTTTTGGCCGATCATAACGCCTGACACAATTCCGACTATAGCGACTGCAACGGCAAGCACAACAGCTACTATAATTACGATAAGCTTGTTGTTATTTTTCTTTTTGGATACGCCGACCTGCGCGTCCTGCGGCACATTTTCCACAGGGCAGCCACAATGCATACATACATTCGAATCATCGGGTATCTGCTTCCCGCATTTTCTGCAAAACATAATTTTTCCTCTTTCCTTTTATTAAAATGAAATAATTATTTAACTTCCGTTCAGGGCAACAAATCGTTCGAGAAGTAATAAGTCTCTCCGCGTGTTTCGAGGTTCTTTACATTTTCCTTGAAATCTTTTTCTGAGATTTTTGCAAATCCCTCAGTTGTTACAAAAGCGTCTTTATCTATGCCTTTTTCGAACACTGCAGGTTTCTTGGTCATATCACCTGTCAGGCTATATTCAGCCGTAAACTTAGCATCAGCATAAGAATAAACAACTTCCGTCTGATATTGCTGTCCGTCTCTGAGGGATCTGTAAAGATACACTTTTTCATCCGTATCCCTGAAAATTCTTATTCTTTCTGTCATTCTTGATTTTGCAACGATATCGGACGAGAAAACTTTTACAACCTTCTCGTCTTTTATGCCGAGGACGTAAACAACGATAAAATCTTTCGAAACAGCATCAGTATTATTAAAATTAACCGTTACTACAACCTCTTCTGTTCCGTCCTGATCAAAGTCAAGAATTGTAAGAATCGGCTCAACATCGGTTTTATAGCTGTCGAAGAACATAAACTGTTCCTTGTTTTCAGCAACATAGTCTTTGAACATCTGCTGAGTGTCAAGTATAACGGGAGCGTTCGGCTCGTCGCCTGACTGCCCATCTTTCTGAATCATACTTACTGCGAATATTACTCCGCCGATAATCACCGCAACAGCAACCGCTATCGCTGCGATTTTTAAAATACGGCTTTTAGTTCCTGATGACTTTTTCATAAAAACGCCTCTTTCTTTTGTTTCTTTAAACGCCTAAAACCTTCTTAAGCGTTCCGCCTAAAATATTTTCCTTTGCCTCTTCGGAAATATTAAGGCTCTTGTATCTTTGGATTTCATAGTTGATATAGTCTGCATCCTTGAATGGGAAATCAAGGCCGAAGATTGAGCTTTCATCATCCGTCTGGAAAACGATTGTTTCAAGCTGCTCATTTGTAAGTGTCCATTCATCTTTACCGTCGCGGTCGCTGATCGAAGTCCAGCCTGCAAAAACTCTCGGATGCACGTCGCCTCTTGAGTTGTTGCACATTACGGCAAGGCTTTCGTTGAAGAAATGATATCCGCCAAGGTGTTCAAGGCTGAAACGAAGCTTTGGGAAAAACCAGCCGACTTCATCATAAAGAATCGGGCGCACACCCTTCAGGCGATGCCAGTGCATACCGCAGTGGAAGGAGATAAAAAGTCCCAGCTCCTCTGCCCTTTCGTAAACCTTGAAAGCATCCTCGCCGTCGATGTCAAACTCCTGATACGGCGGATGCATTTTGATGCCCTTGAAGCCGAAATCTGCAATTCTGTCAACTTCATCACGGAGATTTTTCGTAAAATCAACTGTCCCGAAACCGTAGAGGTCAGGGTCATTTTTAATTGCTTTTGCAAGCCATTCATTCGGTGTATCCGTACGTGAAGATTCTTCGAACCTGTCCGGGAACGGAGCAAAACAGACACATTTATCAATTCCGCAGTCGTCCATAAGGCGCTTCAGGTTATCTATCGCACCTACAGGTTTTATATCCTCAGGAAAAACGTGAGCGTGGTTGGCAAAAATCATAACAAAACCTCCTACAATTTCTTTGTTAATTTAGTGTATCACGACACCGTTTTTATGTCAAGAATGACGAAATATCAAAGGGTTTATTGACAACGACTTCTCAAAAAATTATACTGAAATTACCAAAAAAGAAAAGGAGTGTCAATCCTATGAAAATTACGTTTATGGGTGCAGGAAGCACCGTTTTTGCAAGAAATGTTCTGGGTGACTGTATGTGTACCCCTGCTTTGTGCGAAGCGGAAATTGCACTTTACGACATCGACAAACAGCGTCTTGAGGACTCCGAAATAATACTCAGGGCTATCAATAAAAATGTTAACGAATCAAGAGCGAAGATTACAACTTACCTTGGCGTTGAAAACCGCAAGGATGCACTCCGCGGAGCAAAATTCGTTGTTAATGCAATTCAGGTCGGTCTCTACGATCCCTGTACAATCACAGACTTTGAAATTCCGAAGAAATACGGTCTTCGTCAGACAATCGCGGACACGCTCGGAATCGGCGGTATTATGCGCGGTCTCCGTACAATCCCCGTTCTCGAAGATTTTGCACGCGATATGCAGGAAGTCTGCCCCGATGCATGGTTCCTTAACTACACAAATCCGATGGCAATTCTCACAGGCTATATGACGCGCTACACAGGTATCAAAACTGTCGGCCTTTGCCACAGCGTTCAGTCCTGTGCAAGAGATTTACTTGACCACGTTGGTATGCTCGAAGAAGTCGGCGAAGATAATTTCTACGACAGAATTGCAGGTATCAACCATATGGCTTGGCTTCTTGAAATTCACGACAAGCAGGGCAATGACCTTTATCCTGAGATCAGACGCCGTGCGCTTGAAATCAACGCAAAGGCTCTCGCCTCAAACAACAAAGAGGATAAGCACCACGATATGGTTCGTTTTGAATACATCAAGCGTCTCGGCTACTACTGCACAGAGTCAAGTGAACACAACTCTGAATACAATATGTTCTATATCAAGGATAAGTACCCGAATCTTATCGCGGACTACAACATTCCTCTTGACGAGTATCCGCGCCGATGCATCGAGCAGATTGCAAACTGGGCAAAGCAGAGAGATGAAATCCTCGCAAACGGCCAGGTTACACACACACGTTCAAAGGAATATGCTTCATACATTATGGAAGCTATGGTTACAAACAATCCGTACAAAATCGGCGGTAACGTTCTTAACACAGGCCTTATCGACAACCTTCCTGCCGATGCCTGCGTTGAGGTTCCGTGTCTTGTTGATTCAAGCGGTGTTACACCCTGCCATATGGGCAAGCTTCCCGTTCAGCTTGCAGCGATGAATATGACAAACATCAACGTTCAGCTTCTTACAATCGAAGCAGCTGTTACGAAGAAAAAGGATCATATTTATCAGGCAGCAATGCTCGACCCGCACACAGGTTCAGAACTCAGCATTGACGATATCGTTAAAATGGTCGATGAGCTCATCGAAGTTCACGGTGACTGGATGCCGAAGTATCATTGATAAATTTGAAACGAGGTGTAACCCCCATTGGATGCTTTTGCTAAAGCAATAATCATTATGTCCGAGATTTTTGCCAAGGACTATCAATTTGCAATTGCAACCGCAGACAGTAATATTCCATCGGTCAGATTTGTTGATACTTATTTTGACGGGAAATATTTTTATTTTGTAAGTAACGAAAAGTCAAAATCAAAACCACCGGTTCAACCGGTGGTTTTGATTTACTTTTTCTTTTTTGCTTTTACTTTTTTGCCGTCGAAGATTTTTGCAACGGTATTCTCATACTGCTCGGGGGACTTGAACGATGCCGAAGCTTTTTTGAATCCGTCAACATACTTTTTGACGCTGAAGCCGTTAGTAAGAATTTTCTTATCAATAGAAATCTTATAATCCTTGCCGTCCGCTTTATAATACACTCTGTATCCGTCCATTTTTGGCACAAAGCGCACCTCGGAAAGTCCTGAAAATTTTTCAAGCTTCTTCTGAATTTCAACGATAAAGTTGGTCATCACAACAGCGTTATCATAATCAGTCACAGTAACCTGTGCCGTGTTTTTTTCATTCTTTTCTTTCTTCGTCTTCATCATCAACACCTCTTTCGTTTATGACGGGGCAAAAATTATTTCGTAAGAATATCTGTTTCGATGTATCTTACACCGAGGTCGTACATCATCTTTGCATTCTCGATAGTGTTTACTGTCCAATACGATGCGTTAATTCCGCTGTCAAGGGCAAGCTTAACTGAGCGCTTATCATTCTGGTCAAAATGAGCCGAAAGCCATACCTCATCCGAAATGGACTTTGCCTCTGCGATGTTTTCCTCCGTAATTCTGCCAACGAGATACCAGAGCTCGATTTTATCGTTGAGCTTATGGATTCCCCTGAGCTGCTGAAGATCAAAGGAAATAACAATTGCGCTGTCTTCGAGACCCTTTTTTACAACTGCATCAACAACCTCGTGAAGAGTATCGTAAGTTTCTGCCTTGATTTCGATCTGCGGTCTTGTGTTTGTACCGACGAAAACATCAAGGAACTCATCGAGTGTCGGGATTCTGAGATTATCGTATGCCCAGAAGTTTGCACCGCCCTTGAAGCTGTACTTTCTTGCTTCGGCGAAAGTTGCATCCTTAATTTCACCGTACTCGCAGAAATATTTATCAACAGTGTCGTTATGAAGTAACACCCACACACCGTCCTTTGTACGTTGGATATCACATTCTGCAGAATAATAACCGAGTCTTACTGACTCCTCGTATGCCGGGATAGTGTTCTCGGGTGCGATCGAAGTAACACCGCGGTGAGCCGTCATATAAATCGGATCTTCGGGAGTATCCACGCCCTTGCCTGCGATTGAAATGACCTCCGTCGGACGGTTGAAAAGCTTTGCAACGTGTATAAACGGTAAAAACCTACAGTGAAAAATCGGTGCTAAAACATCAGTTATAATCTTGTTGTACTTTGCATTCATTGTAATCATTCTTCCTTTTTGTAATGTAAAAATCATATCATATTAAATTTTTGATGTCAATGAATACTTTGACTGACAACAAAAAAGCGAGTGCCAAAAGACACTCACTTAATTGATTATTTGAACTTTCTTTTACGAGCAGCCTCAGACTTCTTCTTACGCTTAACTGACGGCTTCTCATAGTGTTCTCTTTTACGAACTTCCTGAATAACGCCGTCTCTTGAAGTCTGTCTCTTA